>JAFYVL010000015.1 GCA_017549125.1 Oscillospiraceae bacterium
AAATGCCAACATTTATGCGGGTTTAACAACACCCCTGCGCCCCTTCGGGGCACCTCCCCTACAGGGGAGGCAAAGCGGAAAATTTGAATATATTTTTATATATTATATACGCAGAGAAAAGATTTTGCAAGATATTTGACATCGGCTACATTTTGGGGTAAAATAACCCCGACCAGGTTGGACAGTCGCGGCCGGGTCCCCAACGGGACCCGGGTGAGGAAAGTCCGGGCTCCACAGGGTAAGGATAACGGGTAACGCCCGCCGGGGGTGACCCCAGGACAAGTGCAACAGAGAGATGTAGCCGGTTTTACCGGTCATAGTGAAAAAGTGCGGTAAGAGCGCACTCGCCTCATGGGAACATTGGGGTGCTGTAAACTCTATCCGGAGCAACGCCGTGGAGGGACATATGGTTGACCCGACCGTCCCGGGGAGGCGGCTTGATTTTGTGAGCAATTGCAAAACTAGATAGATGACTGTCAAAACAGAACCCGGCTTATAGACCTGTGTCAGTATATGAAAAACCACCGCACAAAAGCGGTGGTTTTCCTATTATGACAGACAATGATTGGTTTTATTTGTTCAGTTTCTTTTTCTTCCAAATGACAGTCCCCACCGCAATGATTACCGCCACTACACTTATAACAGCTATGACCCATCCATCGCTGTTCGGGGTATTCTCACTTTGTCTTTGCGTTGCAGGTTTTGTTTGATCCTCAATTTTTTGCGAATCGGACAGATCGGAAAAAATTTCCTCCGCAGCAGAATCTGTAGTAGTTACCGGATCTGTCTGCTCGGCAACAGCATCTGTAGTGGTTACCGGATCTGTCTGCTCGGCAACAGAATCTGTATTGGTTACCAACTCTGTCTGCTCCGAAGTATCGATCTTTGTTTCTTCAGGTTCGCTAGGAACACGTCCCGATCCAGTATCTACCTTGGGATCCGTACTGTCTACGATCGCACCGGAGCCTTCCGGTTCGGTCGGCTGCACAGGTGTCTTTCCGTTATCCGGCACAAACATTACAGGCTGTGACGCGTAATGTTGATTGAGAGCCTGCACCTTTGCTGCTGTCCATGAGCTGTTATTTGCAGGATAGTATACCGTTACATTGCTTAGATAGCCAAATGTACCGTTATAACCGACCCCCTTATCTGTAAATTGGGGCAGTTTTCCGGTAAAATAGATCGTTTTCAGTGCCGTGCAATTGGCAAATGCCGTGTTATGCACTTCCTTTACTTTGGATGGTATGGTTATGCTCTGTAGACTCGTACATTTACTAAAGGCAGAACTGCCAATTTGTATCAGACTTTGCGGCAATGTGATCGATGTCAAAGATGTGCATTGTCTAAATGCATCTGCCGAAATAGACTGCACAGAACCGGGAATTACAACCTCTTTCAAGGAGCTGCAGTCTGAAAACGCAGTACTATAAATGGTTGTTAGTCCGGTGGGCCACACAATTTCTGTTAATTTCACACATCCCGAAAAAGCACCAGTATAAATATTCTGCATATTGCCGGACATTACAATTTTTTTAATATGACCTCTGTAGTCATACCATGGCGGTTTTTCTTGTATTCCCCATCCGTTCATAATTCCATCGCCGGTAATATACAAGGTTGTGCCTTCGATTCTCCACTCCATATTATTGCTTTTTCCAAAAGTTCCGGAGATCTGTATGCCACTGCCACCCTCCGGTGACCATGTCAAATCGCCACCATACTTTTGCTGTTTATCTACAGTCCATGTGCTGTTTGTGGCAGGATATAGTACCGAAGATTTGACATTATTAAACGCATACTGATGAATATCCGGAGCATTACCCTTGAAGCGGATAATAGTCAGCGCACTACAATTGCTAAACGCCATTGAGCCAATGCTTTTTACATTGCCAGGAATCGTAATTTCGGTCAGGCCGCACCCAGAAAACATTGATGCCGGTATTTTCGTCCAGCTGGACGGGATCGAAACTGTTGTCAATCTTGGACACAAATCAAAAATCGCAACTCCCAAATCGGTCACGCTCTGAGGCAAATTGACATTCTTTAAGCTCGAACAACTCGAAAACGCACTATCTCCCAAATAGGTAACGGAAGAAGGCAGGTTTATGCTTGTTAATCGCGAACAAGCGTAGAAGGCTTTTTTCTCTATTTTGGTGACAGTAGAAGGTATTGAAACCGATGTCACGTAGCTACACACAGAAAACGCCTCATTACCAATGGTTGTAATTCCAGGTTGAATCACAATACTTGTTATGTCTCTACGGTACTCAAGCCAAGGTGCTTTGTTAAAACTAATCGCGCCGGAACCGGAAATCGTTAAAACGCCGCTAATCTCATCAAATTGCCACCGTGTACCTGCTCCGCATGTTCCTTCATGAACAGTCGCCGGTTGGGTGGGTGGTTCTGTTGTAGGTTCTCTTGTAGGTTCTGTTGTAGGTTCTCTTGTAGGTTCTGTTGTAGGTTCTGTTGTAGGTTCTCTTGTAGGTTCTGTTGTAGGTTCTGTTGTAGACTCCGTGGTTGGTTCATTTGTTGCTTCAGTAGATGCTTCCGTCGACTCAGTGCTCAATTGCTGTTCCTCAACAGCCAGCGCAAATGTTGGCAAAACATATGCAAGCACCAACAGTAACACACCCGCACAACACAACACTCGTTTCTTCATACGCTCATTCCTTTCTGTATTACATCTTCACCAATATCATTGCAATCATCTGTATTTAAATGGTATCATACGCAAGAACCCCTGTCAATAATTAAAGAAAAACCACAAATATATCGAGCAAATCACAGATTACTACAAGCAAAACAGCAAGAGCATCTCTCGTATTGCAGATAAAGTGCACCCTCGCTGCATATACGCCGAAGGGACTCGTTTGCATTTTCGCCAAGGGCGAAAATTAAGGTTCGGCTCGGTCTAGCCCTCGCCGGCGGCGCTCATCCGCGCCGCATTTGACTCTTCGAGTCCCTTCGGCGATAAAAAATACGGATACCCGAATGGGTATCCGTATTTTTTGGTACGCCGGAAGGGACTCGAACCCCTGACCTACTGGTTCGTAGCCAGTCACTCTATCCAACTGAGCTACCGGCGCATGCGTAACGCGCTTAGGTATAATAGCATAGGTGGAAGAAAAATGCAAGTACTTTTTTAAAAAATTATAAAAAATTTTTTTCGCACCTAAGTCTCCCTTGTAGGCTCGCTTGAGTGAAAAACAAATTGCCACACCCTAAAAGGTTCGCAATGATTCTTCGAAATAACATTATGTAAGAAATAAATTGGCGATATATTGCTTTGCAATGCGATATATTTGCCAAAGGGCAAATACGATATATAGTGGCAATGCCACCATGCGATATGATATAAATCCCCAACGGCCCGCAGGCCATATCGCATGCGAAGCATATATCGCAGGCTATGCCTATATCGCAAATCCCATTAGGGATTTATATCGTGGGACGGGTGACCCGTCCCCTTATAGATCTTCAGCGTCGATGGTGGGGATGCCGGCGGATTGGAGGGCTTGGGCAAGGACACCGGAGCCATCGATGAGTGTTCTGGAAAATGTGCCATCATAAACCTGCTTCACACCGCAGGTGGGGCTACGGGATTTCAGAACCGCCAGATCCACAGGCTGATCCCTTAACCCTTGCATGATCTGTTCAATCTGTCCACGAACGATCCCATCCACGGTTTCTCCGTCCCTGTTAACCAGGGCACCGTTTACAATTTCCATAGGAGTACGGGGCATTCCCAATATTCTCTCGGGACATACAGGGATCACCTCTTTGTCCTGCAAAAAGGCAAGTACCTTTTCATCCCGGTTATTCCCACCGTTATATTTACAATTCTCGCCCAGCAGACAGGCGCTGACCAATACTTTCATACCATAACCTCTTCATCACGTTTTGGAAGGGGCAACCCTACACAATATTTTACAAAACAGAAACCCACCTGTCAATTCTTTGTTGCCAGGACGGGGGCTGTATGGTATAATTTTCTCATCAATTGATTGGGAGTTGGATACCATGATACGCACATTGCAAGAAGCCCGTGCAGAAAAGGGCATATTGATCGCCACCCATCGGGGCATGGTTTGCGGCAATATTCCCCACAACACCATTCCTGCCTTTGAAGCGGCACTGATTCAAGGCACAGATATTCTGGAGACCGATGTGGCGCTGACCGGAGACGGTGTGCCTGTCATCTTCCATGTTCGCCAGGAACTGAACCAGCTGAAGGAAGATGTCCATATCGATCAGATGCCCTGGGAAGAAGTGAAGCAGCTTCGCTATGTGAATGATTGCAGAGCCAAGACCGAATGGGGCATTGTGACTTTGGATGCGTTTTTGGAGACTTACAAAAATCGCTGTTTGATCAATCTGGATCATTGCTGGCATTATTTTGAGCCGGTGATCCATGCAATTCGCCGCCATAAGATGGAGGATCAGATCCTCATGAAAGGCCCCGGTCGGCTGGAATTTGCCAAGGCCATGGAACAGCTGGCGCCGGATCTGATGTACATGCCCATTTGCAAGGAAGAGGACAACATCACCGAAGCCCTGGAACAGATGGATGTGAACTTTGCCGGTGTGGAATTGGTATTTGCCAAGGATGATTCTCCCCTGGTGGATGAAGCGTATATTCAGATGCACCATGACAAGGGCAGACTTCTGTGGTGCAATGCCATTTTGTACAACTGTCTCAAGCCCCTCAGCGGCGGTCACACCGACGATGTGGCGGTAACCGGCGACCCGGACAAGGGTTGGGGCTGGATCGTGGACAAGGGCTTTGATATGATCCAGACCGATTGGACCTTGTCTCTGCGGAATTATCTGGATCAGCGGAAAAACACCGGAAAATAAAAAATTTTTCTTGTTTTTTGAAACATAAGCGGTTATAATAGCCGAGGAAAATTGTCATACAAAGGAGGTCATTGACATGGCTGTTAAGATTGAAAAGACCACCATTATCGGTGATGTGCTGGATGTTGCCCCTCAGGCCGCTCCCCTGTTCTTTGCTATCGGCATGCACTGCCTGGGTTGCCCCTCTTCCAGAGGCGAGACCGTCGAGGAAGCTTGCGCTGTTCACGGCATCGACTGCGAGCCCTTCCTGGCACAGCTGAATCATTTCCTGGAAGCCTACGAGGCTGATCAGGCTGAGAAGGCACAGAATTGAGTACTTGGGGTCGTCTCTAACCGGGATGACCCCTGTTTTCTTAATGAAACGGATTGCCACGCCAATCTCGGCTCCCTCTTTGAGGGAGCTGGCAAAAATCGGCTCTTCGGAACTGATTTTTGACTGAGGGAGTGTCGTTTATGGTGGGGTACACTCCCCCTGTCAGCTTTGCTGACATCCCCCTCACAGAGGGAGACAAGACTGCGCACTAGCTTGCAATGACACCTGTAATAGATTGAGGTTTCCTATGAATATTTCTATTTCCAAGCGGCTGGAAGCTTGCTGTGCCTATGTGGGCAAGGGCGACCGGGTGGCAGACATTGGCTGTGACCATGGCTACACCGGACTTTACCTATTGTCCCAGGGCATTGCCAGTTCGGTGATTGCCGCAGATATTAACGAAATGCCCCTGCAAAGTGCCATGCAAAATGCAAAAACGTATGGTTTTGAGGACAAAATGCAGTTTTTCCTGTCAGACGGTGTGCAAAATGTACCCCGGGATTTTGACAGTTTGATCTGCGCCGGCATGGGCGCAGACACCATGATCTCCATTCTGGAGGCCGCACCCTGGCTGCAGCAGGAGCATTATCGGCTGATCCTGCAATGCCAATCCAAGACCCCCATGCTGCGCAAATATCTGTCGGAGCATGGCTGGTTCGTCCACCGGGAGACGGTACTTCGTGACGGCCGTTTCCTGTACACCATCATGGAAGTATTTTACTGTCCCTTAGCCCCCCGGCTCACCCTGGGTCAGCAGTATATCACCCCGGCTTTGCGTATGGAACGGCCGGAGCTGATGGAGGAATATTACCAGGATGTGCTGTTCCGTCTGCGCAGAGCCATTAACGGCCGTGGAGAACAGGCAGATCCGGAAATGGTAGCCGCTTTGAAGGAATTGGAGGAGAGCAAATGGTAACCGTTAATGATATCTTGAATTACATGAATACCCTGGCACCTGCGTCCATGAAAATGGATTGGGACAATGTGGGTCTGCTTTGCGGCAGCCACAGCCAGCCGGTTCAGAGAATCCTGGTGGCATTAGACCCCTTTGAGAGCGTCTGCCATGAGGCCAAGGCGCTGGGCGCAGATCTGATCGTGACCCATCATCCCCTTATTTTCAAAGCACCCCAGACCATTACAGACAGCACCAGCCTGGGTCGCTCCATCTTGCTTCTGGCACAAAACGTCATTTCTGCCATCAATGCCCACACCAATCTGGACTGCGCTCCCGGCGGTGTGAACGATGTATTGGCGCAAAGGCTGGGCTTGCAGGATATTTCTGTGGTCTTCCCTACCGGTATCACCGAAGAGGGTCAGCCCTGGGGCTTGCTTCGCCAGGGCAACGTACAGACCCAGCCCTTGACTGCATTTTTGGCACACGTAAAATCTGCTCTGGGCTGTGAGGGTCTGCGGTATGCCGATGGTGGCAAGCCCGTGTCCAAAGTGGCTGTGGGCGGCGGTGCCTGTGGCGGTGAACTGATGCAGGCGGTACGTGCCGGCTGTGATACCTTCGTCACCGCAGATGTGCGCTACAATCAGTTCTGGGATGCCAAGGAACTGGGCATCAATCTGATCGATGCCGGTCATTTCCACACGGAAAATCCCGTTTGCCCGGTGCTGGCTGAGAAATTGCAGGCGCAATTCCCCCAAATTCAGGTGATTCTCTCCGAAAATCACACAGATTGCACGAAATTCTTTTAATTATCGGTTGAATTTCTCAAAATGCTGTGGTAAAATAAGTTGAATTTTTTAGTAACGAGGTAGATATTTATGTCCGGACATTCCAAATGGCATAACATTCAAAAGACTAAGGGCGCACAGGACGCTAAGCGTGCTGCCGCTTTTACCAAGATCGCTAAGGAGCTGATCGTGGCTGTGAAGGAAGGCGGCGGTATTACCGATCCTGCCAACAACTCCCGTCTGGCCACCGTTATCACCAAGGCCAAGGCCGCTAACATGCCCAACGACAACATCAAGCGTTGTCTGGAAAAGGCTGCCGGTGCAGGCGGCGGCGACAGCTACGAATCCATCACCTACGAAGGCTACGGCCCCGGCGGTGTAGCTGTGATCGTAGAGACCATGACCGACAACCGTAACCGTACCGCAGGTTCTATGCGTCACCACTTTGATAAGTTCGGCGGCAACCTGGGCGCTTCCGGCTGCGTGAGCTGGAGCTTCGACAAGAAGGGCGTTCTGGTCATCGACAACGAGGATGGCGACTATGATGAAGATACCGTCATGATGGACGCTATGGATTGCGGCGCAGATGATTTCGAAGCTGAGGAAAACTGCTTCACCATCTACAC
>JAFYVL010000016.1 GCA_017549125.1 Oscillospiraceae bacterium
CAAGCGAGGTCGGATGAGGTTACTGCACGAAACCCCTCATCCGGCACTTCGTGCCACCGTTGCTGTTGCGGTGCCCGGTGCTCTCCTTGGCGCGAACGCCTGCGTTGCTCACCGACCGCTGCCACTCGCTCAGCTCCCTCGATCCGCCACCGGCGGCGGTCGCATCGCTCCCTCCCAGGAGAAGGCTATACCTCATCCACCGCAAGCGGTCCCTACGGCGAATTTATGAATCTGCGCTGAAAGTCTAGACAATTTTCCAGTTCATGGTATAATACACCTATGCTCTATGGAGCAAGAACAAGGAAGGAAGGTATTATTCTATGAAATTGGGAAAAATTCTGGTATGTCTGGTAATGGTTCTGAGCCTGATGCTGTGTATTGCAGCCTGCGGTGATACAGAGGAGAGCGGCGGCATTGCCGGCAAGTACAATTTCTACTCTATGTCCTATAACGGCGAAACCGTTACTGCCAAGGATCTGGCTGCAATGGGTGAAGAAATGGACATGTACGTCCGTTTGAACAGCGATGGCACCGGCATCATGTACACCGAAGGCGAGACCGAGGATATGGCCTACAGCAACGGCAAGATCTGGTCTGTTGACGAACCCGACGAGAAGGTTGACTTCACCGTGAAGGGCAACACCCTGACCATGAATCAAGAAGGCATGGTTATGACCTTTAAGAAGTAATTTCATACAACAAAAGCCCCAAGCTATCACAGCTTGGGGCGTTCTATTGCAATGACGCATCGAAATGATTTATGCGAAAAATGAATATCGATGAAATGTCGATATATTGCTTCGCAACTCGATATATTTACTTCGTAAATTCGATATAATTCTACTTCGCAGAATTTCGATATGTTGCCTTGAGGCAACGAGGTCGATATAAATCCCCAACGGCCCGCAGGCCATATCGCAAACGAAGCTTATATCGCACACGCAGTGTATATCACAAATCCCGCAAGGGATTTATATCGTGGGACGGGGAACCCGTCCCCTACTGTAGGTACTGTTCCCAGAGGTAGGTGTCCGGGCTGTCCTTCAGGTCATAGGCCTCCCGGATGCCGTCGCAGACCATTTTCAGTTTCTTCTGCAAATGGGTCTGGGCGAACATTTCGCCATGGTCGGGGGTCATAGCATAGTACAAAAGCCAGGCACGATCCTCATTAGGCTGAGACATGGCTTTTTCATCCACGAAATAGCTGCCCACATATTGGGCATAGTTCTCGGGTACAGGGGCATCTACCAGGTAGGCAAAGCCGCTGGGATTGGCTTGATTCCAATATTCCAGATCCCGGCTGTGACCCAGAATATGGCTGTCAATGGCGCCACCCAGACCATAGAGAATGGCTTGGGTCATATCCGCTTCCAGATCCACCAGGATGTAGTAATTGCCGTCTAGCCAAAACCGGTCATATCCGGTATCGCTGTCTATTTCACGCACCAGGCAAATAGACACCTTGCCGCTGGCCAGGCTGCTGCCCACAAAATTTTGTGGGAAGGGTTCCAGCGCACCGGTCAGGCTGCGAAGCATATAATCAATGGCGGTCACCTGGTACTCCGGGGTTAGGGTATGTCCATTTGGCTGTGCCAAAGCCTCTGTACCCACCAGGATATTCACCCCATGGAACTGCTCCAATTCCCGGATGCGATTCTGGCATTGGGTCATGCCATCGGTATCGGGATCGTCTGCTGTGGGCACAGGCCGGGTATATACCCGATCCTCCGTCACCGGTGACAAGTCCATCTGCCAGCGGTATAGAATATCCTCTGTCAGAATCCAGATATAGCCCTGAGCTGCGGTGATGGTCTTATAGGCCACTTCGCCGGGAATGGCGATTTGCGCGGTCTTTTTACCGCTGGTTAAATCATAAAAACACAGGTTGTTTTCGGGGGTGAGCTGCAGGATACCGTCCATAGCAAAGGCCGGGATCAGCTGCTCTTGGGGCAGATCCAGAAGCATAGGCGCAGTCTCTTTACTGCCTACGATCAGCTGGCTTACCATGCCGTCCTGCCGATGGGTCAAGTACCAACCATACTGGCTTTCCAGATGTTCCAAGCCCTGTTCATCGCTCAAAAGGCTGCCGTCTACGGAGGATAAATATGCCATACCCTTTTCCGTCTGCCAGCCCAGCACCTGGCCACCCAGATACTCGCCGGTCAAAGCCTGCTCCTGGGCATTGTGGGACTTGATCAACCGGGCGATTCCGGTTTCCATATTCAGGCCATAGATCCCGCCGTCCGTACAGTAATAGATCTCCCGGGTCTGTGTGCCCAGCACATACTGACCCGCCGCCTCCGCCGGCACACTCCAGCGTTTGGTCTTGCCGGTCTGATAATCATAGCAACAGATCTGGTCTGTCACATAATAGATTTGGGTATCCTCCACCGCCACCACCGGGGCTTTCAAGGTGGTTTGGTGCAGGATCTTACCCTCCTCCACCTCGTATACCGTCAGTTGTCCCTGTTCGTTCCAAACCGCAATACCATCGGTCACCATCTGCATACCGCTGCCGCCAATGGCATAGGCACGCAATGCGCCGCCGGTCTGGGTCTGGATCTCATGGTCAACCAGATAGCTACCGGTGGGTTCTGTGGGAATGGTGGTCGGCTCAGATGCCTGCTTGGTCTCCTGGGTGCAGCCACACAGCATCAGCACCGCACAAAGACAAACAAAAATCCGTTTCATATTATTGTCTCCTTGCCAAGGTATAATCGTCACCCTGTCGATAGTAAGGGCAACGCTTCTGCCCGGATACAAAGATGCGGTACACTTCGTCCTCATCCAGATCCATCATGCAATAATACTCGTCGTACTCTTCGTCGTAATCAAAATGCCAGCAGCTTTCACACAGATCTTCCATAGACACCCTCCAAATAAGACTTGATGTCAAACTCTCGCAATTTTTCGTCCTTACGCAGATACAGGGGATGATGAGGATGCCCCTTCTTGCTTACTGCGCCTGCGCAGAGCCACTGCGCACCGTATTCCTGTCCCAGTACCAGCATATCCTGCAGGCAATCGGGTAGATACGCACGTTTTTCGATGATCGTACCCCATGCCGCCCACACCGCAGGCCGCTCACCAATAGACAGGGCATAGCGAAAGGCCTCCATATTCTGGCGGTGCAGCTGGAGATTACAGGTTTTTTCCATGGCATCGGGATCGGTGGCTCGCTGAGCATAGACATTGAACATAATAAAGCTGTCATAGCCGTTACCCAGAGCGATCCGCTCCACAGATTTCAAGGTATTATCCAATGCGCCCGGTTGGGCTGTGGAGGGGTTGATGCCAATACAGATCAAGGGATTTTTACCCCTTGTTCCCAATATGTATCGGTAGTCCGTATAAAAATTGGGTGCGTAGAGCCATTTTTCCACATCGTAATCCGGGTTGGGAAGATTGGCTACACGCAGCGCTTCCTGGAAGCTGACCAGTTCTAAACTGGCGGTATCACCTTGGGGAATATGCATCCTTAACCCTCCATTTTGGGGAACCACCAGCTGTTATCCGGGTCATGGAAATCACAGGATTCCGGCTGTTTGCCGGTCTGGCGGCACCACTGGGTAAAGGCATGATCCATAAATTCGCCCATGCCCTGGATGGTAGCAGACAGGTGTACTGTACGGCCGTCTGCCATGTGCAGCTCCACCACCGTATTGCCGGAGGCGCTATACAGAAGCTGACCCTGGATCTGGCGGTATTGATAGGTGGTACTTTTCTTGCCAAAGGTGGTCAGCACAAAACCTTCCTCATCATAAAACACACCGAAGGTCATATAAAACACGATCATGCCAATACCCACCGGCAGAATCACACAGCCGGCTGCCAGCATGATCCAGCCCTGGGCAGAATAGGCAAACAGAGCCGCAAGTCCCAGAACAGACAGGATCAGTCCCAGGGAGGCATATCGTTTATTTTGGCGCAAGGCCTTACCGCTTTGGTGCTGCACCTTACCACGGAAGATCCGGGTAAAACCCTTATCACACAGATAGATCACGCCAAAGATCAAGGCCAGCAGCACAATCACAGGGAACAGATTCATAACGTACTCCTTATGCCCACAGCACCAAATCCACAGGAATGTCAAATTCCTCGGTTTCCAGATGGGATTGCATCTGGAAGGCATAGCACAAGGCTACGGTGGGATGCCCAGGCTGGGCATTCAAATATTTATCATAGTAGCCACCGCCATAGCCAATGCGGTGACCCTCACGGTCAAAAGCCAGACCTGGCATCAAAATCAATGCCTTGGGGTCATTGGCCACAGGCTCGTCCGCCACAGGCTCAGGGATACCGAAGCTACCCTTAGCAATACCGGACAGGTCTTCTATGTAGATAAAACGCATCTCGTCTCCATAGACCTTGGGAACTGCCACACGCTTACCGTCAGCAAAGGCCTTTTCGATCATGGGTAGCGTACGCACCTCTTGATTATAGGGCAGGTAAAAATAGATGGTCTCTGCCTGCTGATAAGGCGCGCACTGGGCGAACAATTCCCCCAAACGCACGCTGGCGGCCTCGATCTGCTCCGGAGTCATGGCACGCTTTTTTTCTTTCATCAGCTGGCGCAATTCACACTTATTCATCGGTTACCTCACGGCTGGTTTTACGGAACATACGGAACCACAGGAAAATGGCGATCTGACCGGGAATGCCCAGCAGGAAGATTCGCCACACTTGCACATTGTTAAACACCCACAAGCTCACAAACAAGCTCAGTAGTGTACCCCAAGCAATGGTGGAGATCAGCAGCTTATTTCTGCGGAAATCATGCCAGGCAGAGCGCATACTCAACTCCACAATGGCATTGACAGGGATGGCATAGACGAACGCCACCCAGCTTTTGGGCACATCCAAAGAGGACAGCACCACAAACACCAGCAATGCCACAAACCAGGTCAGCACGCTGCACAGCTTCAGAATAATGGATTTATCCGCTTTACGCTTCAGACGCTTTTCTACGGCATTTTCCATCACACGACCAATCTTACCGGGATTCTCCGGCAACGCATTGGGGTCAACAAGCAGGTCATTGACGGTGACCTCAAACAGCTCTGCCAGCTGCACCAATGTCTGCACATCGGGCATGGATTCTCCACGCTCCCATTTGGAAACCGCTTTATCGGAATAATTCAGCTTTTCTGCCAGGCCTGCCTGGGTCAAGCCAAAATGTTTACGGTAGGATGCAATATTGGCGCCCAGCTGAAATCTCAGCTTCTCGTCGTTCATACAGGCCCTCCTAAAGTTAGATTTGTGTCATTATACCATATTTCTTACACTTTTTCAATCCCCGCAAAAAAGAGGTTGCCGATGGCAACCTCTCTTTTCTTAAATTTCTTGGGGGAATAATTCCTGGGCGCAGTATTTGATCACGTCGCCTCGGGTCACGATGCCAATGAATGCTTCCTTGTCATCCACCACGGGGATGAAGCTTTGGTTGATGGCTCTGCGAACCAACTCATGCATATCCGTGGTCACACGAACAGGGATGTAATCCTTTCGACGGCTCATATCTGCGATTCGCCGTGCCTCTGCCTGTCGCATATCCATGTAGCATACATTCTTCAATGCCCAGAGCAGATCGCCCTCGGTCAGCGTGCCACGATACTCGCCTTGACGGCTGAGAATGGGGACAGTATGAAAACCTGTGCCTTCTATTTTTTCCAATGCCTGTCGAATGGTATAGTCATCGTAGACGAAGGCACACATGGCCTTCGGCGTTAAGAAAAACAAAATATTATCCATAGGGGCTCCTTTGCTACAATACATTGGTGGCCTCAGCCACCGATATTATTATAGCATAAATTCTTCGATTCTGGATGAAAATTTATAAAAAACACCCCTTTTTCATAGCCAAATTTTACCGCTCTTTTTTGTGCAACTTGTACAGGCAATGGGAGATTTTGTAAAATTATAAAGATTTTTCTCCCTCTACTGTGGGGAGAGTGGTCGTTCTCTGACCGGGAGAGAGCAGATTCCGGGCGGTAGGTTTATTCTACCGGTGGCCGGTGGTACAATGGCTTTGAAAGGAAGGGATCTCCCATGCAAAAACGAACCAAGCTGGCCGCCCGTGTACTCCCCTGCTACACTCTGGCCGAGGAAACCATGAACATGATTACCCACATTGTGGGCGGCAGCATCGGCATTGCCGTATTGCTTTTATGTCTGCTCCGTGCCGAAAATCCTCTGGCACTGGTGGGCTGCAGTATTTACGGCGCAGGCATGATCTGCCTGTACACCATTTCCAGCATTTACCACGGTCTGCGACCGGGTATGGCTAAAAAGGTCATGCAGGTATTGGATCATTGTACGATATATTATCTAATAGTAGGCACATACACCGCTGTACTGGCCTGCGCTCTGATCCCGGCCTACCCTACCATCGGTTGGGGCTTACTGGTTGTAGAATGGGCGTTAGCCATCCTTGCCACCGTATTGACCGCCATTGATTTAAGAAAGTACAGAGTCTTTTCCATGATCTGCTATATTGGTATGGGTTGGGGTATTATTTTCTTCATCCCCCAGATCATTCAGGTGCTGTCCTATCCCGGCTTTGGCTGGCTGCTATCCGGCGGCATCGCCTATACCCTCGGTGCGATTCTCTATGGCATCGGCTCTAAGAAGCCCTGGTTTCACAGCGTGTTCCATGTATTCGTGGTAGCCGGCAGCGTACTGCAGTTCATTGCCATTTACGGCTATGCCCTATAGCTTGCATTTTGCGAAATCTTTGGTATAATAAGCCAAAAGGAGTGACCAAAGATGAAGCTTACCATAGATCAAATTCAAGAAATCACCAAAGGTGCTGTAAAGGTTTGGCAGCAGGAGGACGGCTTCTTCCGTTTCTACCGACTGCTGGAAACCCAGCAGGAAGCCTTTATTGCCCGCAATGCCAATTTCGGCCGCCGGGTGATCTCTACCGCCAGTATCCGTTTGGATTTTTACACCAACAGCCGTACCGCCTTGGTTGAGACCCTGGACGCAGGTCCTTGGGAAGTGATGGTAAACGGTCTGCCCCAGTATTATCTGCCGGAGCAGGGTCGCATTACAGTCAGTCTGCCCCAGGGTGAGAACCGGATCACGGTGATGCTCTCCAATCACAAACCCACCACCTTGAAATTCATTCAGCTGGATGAAGGTTCTTGGGTGCGTCCCTATACATACAGCAAGAAGTTCCTGTTCCTGGGAGACTCCATTACCCAGGGTTCTACCTCCTCTCGTCCCACCACCACCTATGCCAACCGCATCAGCCGGTTCTATGACGCAGAGGTGCTTAACTGGGGTGTGGGTGGCTCTCGTTTCTTCCCGGAAACTGTGGAGAAAACCAACTATGATCCCGATGTGGTGTTTATCGCTTACGGCACCAACGACTATGTGATCTGGGACAGCATGGAGACCATGAGAAGCTGGGCAGAGCAATACATGGATCGGGTCAAGGAATTGTACCCCAACAAGCCTGTGATCTGCATTGGCCCTCTGTGGCGGGCAGACGGCGAGCTGATTCGTGCCACAGGCAAGCACAGAGATGTTTGTGATTGCGTGAAGGAATTGGCACTGGCCCACGGCTTCCATCATCTGGAAGGCTATGATCTGATCCCCCACAGCACCGAATACTTTGCCGATGGTTTCCTGCATCCCAACGATATGGGCTTTGCAGAATATTCCATGAACTTACTTCAACAGTTAGCTAAAATTCTATAGATTGCCACACCATGGTTCGCAATGACGCAATGAAATTACAAAATCCGGAATGCCCTTTGGCATTCCGGATTTTCTATTATGGATGGATATCTTCCACAGTTGCGCCTTCAGCAACCTCGATATCGCCGGATACGGTCACATAGACACAGTTACCCTGGACGCCGGCTGCACCGCCGGTAATCGAGCCGCCCTGGACATCCAGCTTGCCGCTCTCCACATAGACACTGCCGCCCTTACCGGTTGCAGTACCACCGGTAATCACACCGTTTATCAAGGTGAACTTACCGATATTCTTGTGGATATGCACATTGCCGCCGCCCTGGGTCGCACCGGTGGAAACACCGTCTGCGATCAAAGCATTCGCACCGTTCATCTCAAACTGCGCGCCATTATTCAGGGACACATTGCCGCCATAAGTGCCGGCTGTGCCGCCCGCAATAGAGCCGCCGTACTGGTAGAAGCGGTTATTGGCATTGATCATAGCCACATTGCCGCCCTTCTTATCCGCAGAGCCGCCGCTGATCGTACCGCCATACTGGTAGAACACAGCCGTACCGGACATGAGCACATTACCGCCATTGCCGGTGGAATGGCCATCGACGATAGAACCGCCGTACTGGTAGAAGCAGCCACCGCTCATGGTCACATTGCCGTCAACACCGTCATTGATGACGCCGCCGTACATATGGAACTGGGCATCCTTATGGCTGATCACCACAGTCTGCTTCTGGTTGCCGTTCATCTTACCGGTAATCGTACCACTCCACAGATTGAGGGTACTTGCCTTATCCAGCACCACAGGACCACGGGTTGCGTTACCGGACAGACCGATAATACCGGTCTTTTCTGTAGAGCAATCGCAGATATCCAGGGTACTACCCGCACCCAGGGTGATGGTACTCATGGCATAGATCTTTGCACCGTTGAGACACAGCTTTGCATGGACACCATCTGCCACGGTAATCGCTGCCGCCTTGGCACTAAAGTCCAGGAAGAAGTTACCGTCTGCGGTGATGGTGGTAGAGCCGCTAATCGCCTGCCAAATCAGATCCTCACAGACATGATCTTCAGGTACTGCGTCAGCGCTGACGCAAACGCAATGGCTGTGGGGCATTTTCAGAGACAGAACGCCATCTGCCCATACCATCTGACCCTTACCCAGATTGGTAATACAGGTCAGCTGCTCGCTGAGAATATTCTGAACCAGCACGCCATCGGTTGCCTTTTCCACACCGATCAGTGCATTTTGCAGAGGAACAGTCTCGGAGGTGGTCAGCACAGCTGCGCCTTCCAGGTAGATCTTAGCCACCTGGGCATCGCCACCCACCACAATGGGCTTGCTGCTGCTATGGTATACGCAATCTTCATTGCTGCCCATACCGATATTGCCACCCAGCACTGTCAGCACAGCGTTGCCTGCCACAGCAAAGGTATTGCCATAGGTTGCGCTGGTGCCATCCGTGATCGTACCGCCGTACATATGGAAGGCAGCGTTGTGGGTGATATACACACAACCACCCATACCGGTGGTGTTACCGCCGGTGATCGTACCATCGTAGAAGTTGATCACGCCATCGTTCATGGCCATGAGGATGCCGCCATTCTTATTCTCGACGGTCACAGCTTCTGCTGTAATCGTACCGCCATAGATATTCAGCGTACCCTTCACCATTGCCACAGGCGCATTGTTATCGACTCGTCCATGGATCTTGCCGGTTTCACCGCAATCATGGATATTTAAAGTCTGGCCTGCCTGGATATCCTTGAATACACGCACCGTGTTTTCGTCGGGATTCTGCAGGGTATGACCATTCAAGCACAGGTGTACTGTTGCGTTTTCTGCCAGACCCAGCTGGGTATTCATGTCTTTCTGCAGATAATAGTAGCCGCCGTCTTCCATGACCATCTTATCGGTTACGGGAATCCATTCAATGGTCTCGTCACATACATGGTCTGCATCGCCGAAGCCGCTGCAATGACAATGGAGATGGAATTCACTACTTCTGAGGATCAGCTGCTGATCCTTCCAGATTACCGTTTCCTCCGGATTGGTGGCCACAAACTGGCCAGCCACATCGGTGCTTACATTTTCTGCAATCACACCCTGCTTATTGGCAGAAATGCCGATCTGGGCATCCTGCAGGGGATTTTCAGCGGACAGGGTGAAGATATGATTGTTCAAGTACAGATCCGAGATGATCAACTTGCCGCCCAGGGTAATGCCGCCGCTGTTACGGAGCATGACCTGACCACCGATGAGTTCTGCGTCTACTAAGGTAACCTCAGCATTATTCACAGCAGAAATATTTGCACCATAGGTCTGCGCCAATCCGCCGCAGGCACTACCGCCGGTCATGGACATTGTACCCAAGGCTACGGAAATGTTACCGCCGTGGGTGGTTGCCATACCGCCGGAGATATTACCGCCGCTGATGATCAGCTGTGCGCCGGATTTGGCTACCGCAATATTACCGCCATAGCTACCGGAGAAACCACCGGAAATGGTGCCGCCCTTGACGATCAGCACAGCCTTCTCGCCGGACAGCGCAATATTACCGCCGTACTGGCCTTCACCGGAAGTACCGTTGGAGATCTCGCCCTTATGCATGGTAAAGATACCATTGGAGACGTTGATGTTACCACCGTAGCCACCAGTCTTACCGCCGGTAATCGTACCGTTGTACATATTGATCTTACCGCCGCCGATGATGACGAACATACCGCCGTTCTTATCCTTTGTCACAGCATTGGCTGTATATGTACCACCGTAGATATTCAGCGTACCGCCATCGACCAGGGCAATGGATGCGTTGTTATCTGTCTGGCCGTGGACATGACCTGTGCCAACGCAGTCGATCAGGTTCAATGTACCCTTCACCGTACCAAAGATACGGGATTTTTCCTTGGTCAGCGCATAGCCGTTCAGACACAGGGTCACGGTCTGACCTTCCTTCACGCTCACACCCTTGGTCATGGTAGAATTGCCGGTGAGCACATAGTGACCGCCATCTGCCATAGTGGATGTACCATCCCAGGGTTTCCAGGTTACATTCTTATTACAATGGTTGCAATTATGCTGATTCTTATGGTTGGCCTTATTGAGAATGAAGATCACGGAGATCTGCTTATTCTCATTGAGCAGACAACGGATCTGGTCACCTACCTGCACGGTAGACTTTTCACCGACCAAAGCCGCATGCTTGCTGACGTTATACACCTGGCAATCTGCTGCCATGGTGCGCTTGTCGGTTTCCTTGCTACTGCTTGCAGTAAGGACCTTGCCATTGAGGCCTGTCACATACCAGGAACTTGCAAACAGACCGCCCTTGGTATTACGGGTCTGGGTTGCACCATAGACCTTGGTAATGATGCTGCCATTGACCGCCAGACCCATACAGGTACGACCGTCAATATTATCCACCATTTTCTTGTCAGCGGTACGCAGAGTCACCTGCTTGCCATTCACCGCCAGGCGGATATGATAATAGCCATCTGCGCCCTTAACACGGGTGGAAACCTCATTCTTGGAATCCCAATACTCGGTTTTATTTACATTCCAATAAATGGGGCTATTGGAATAGGATGTGACCACTAAGACGATTTGAATTTCACCGTTGAAATTCTTGTAGGCATGGATGGTATCTCCCACGTACAGATCCGCAAAGGAGATTTCTTCACCCTCTACCGCCGCGGTAGAACTTACATTATAGTAGCGGCAATCTTCTGCTACTTTAGCGGTCTTGACGGTGGTTTTGCCGTCGGAGGTTTTCTCAGAGGTGATCACTCCATCGGCTGTGATGTCTGTGATCTTATAGTAGCTGCCATACAGGCCTGCAGGATACACAGAGGAAGAAGCGTACACACGCTCCACCACATCGCCGTTCAGCTTCAAGCCCACATTGATGGCTTTGTCAATGGCATTGGCAAACTCCAGGCTCTGGGTCTTGACTTTGATCTGCTTACCCTCTGCAGCCATGGTGAAATAATACCAGCCTGCGCTGTCGGGGCGACGGTTGGTGGATTGGGTGGTTTTGTTCCAATCCCGATCCACATTCCAATACAGGGGGCTATCCACGCCTCTTGCCACCACATAGATCATGCTGATCATGGTGCGGTTATCCAGCACACAGATGGTACGGTCATCGATCCGCACATCCGTGGGCATACCAATATCGCCCTCATTGCCGGTCATATCATAGATCTTCATATCCTGAGAAGGATAGAAGGAAAGGAAACTGGACAAAGGGGAATTGGTAGAAGTCTTACGGAATAAATATTTGCCGTTCTGATAGTTCAGATTGGTTACATAATAGTTGGTTGCGCCCAGACGACCGCCATTGGTAGCGGTTTTTACAGGGATGTAATCCACGATCTGATTGTTCTCGTCCAGAACCAGGCCGCAAACACGAGAACCATCGATCTTATTAACCACATTCATATCTTTACAGATATAAGTAACCCGCTCGCCGTTCAAAATGAAATCCATTTCGTATTCCATGTAAGCATTGGGCTGGCGAGTGGACAGCTTGTTCACGGAGTCATAGGGCTTATCCACATTCCAGTACACCTTGTCGGGATACAGATAAGGCTTAGTGAACACATGGGTCACATTACCCTGCTTGTCCTCCACCGCAAAGATCTCATCATTATAGGCAAGCTGTGTGCTGTAGCCACACAGAGGACCGCTATCGCTGACATCATAGATACCGGTCTGATCATTCAGGTACAGGGTCTTGCTGTAGCCGGTGAAGTAGGGATTGTTATTGACAACCACCTTGTTGCCATCCACGGATTCCACATAATACTGCTTGGCCGCATAACCGCCGGTGCAGCTATCCACATCCGCCACATCAATGGCGATGCCTTCCTCATCAAACAGCAGGCCCACGATTTCCAGGGTATCCAGCTTCTGCACCAGCTCATAACCCCGAATCTCTACCTGGTACTGCTCGCCATCTGTGGTCAGTAGCACTCGGTACAGATCGTCACCCACCTGCTGGTGGCTGTATTTACCGGATTTGTAGTATTCCCGTTCCACATTCCAGTAGATTTTGTATTCCGGCTCTTTTTCTGCCTTGGGCTGTTCCTTGCCAACCACCAGCAGTACAACCACCGCTGCAACGGCCGCCAACAGGACACAGCCAATGGTTATGAGCCATTTCTTATTGATTTTCTTCATTACACAATCTCCAAACTTTCAATGGAAGTCCTTTAGTTGCCGTACAGCTCTTCCAGCATACCCAGCATGGTCTCCTGGATCTTCTCCGCTGTGCCACGTCTGTAACGGGTAATGTCGGTTTCGTAGCTGGTGTATTCCCAGACATAGTCCGCAGGAATATAACCCACGTGACCGTTGGTATAGCTCATACACAAAGTCACCTCAAAGGGAGAGGCTTCTTCAATGGCCATAGAGTTACGGTCAAACAGCTCCGCAGGCGCACCGGTAATACCCACGCTGTTGCCGATGCTGAGCACGTTGATCTCCAGTTCCTCGGACTGAGGACGGCGGGCATTCTGGCTAATCGCATTGGCATGGTAGGAGCTACGAATACCATAGGGCGCGCCGGCTTCACGAACAGCATCACGGTCATTGGTAGTTTTCCAAACATTGGAGACTATCACCGCAGCACCTGCCAGGTGATCCTGATCGTGATTGATTTCACAGGTCAGCTGGACAGTCTTGCGCTGGAGCGGTCCGGTTTCCAGTTCCTTCATATCCTGCAAAGCTTCGTATGCATACTTTGCCAGGTTTGCGCCATATTCCTTATAATCGGCATATTCCTCTTCTGAACCCATTCGGCTGCCAGGGTTAATATTGCCTGCATTACCCTGCACATAGATCACATGGCAATCTGCCATATCTTCCAAAACATCCCGGAAAGGTCCTAAGAAATCGGAGCTGGCATCCAGAGACTTACCTGCGCCGCCGGTAAGACCGGGGTGAGCGCGCCAGTTAACCAAAACAACATCCTGTTTGCCCTCACGGGTAAACTTCAAGGCATGGAGTGTGGTATCCGGATCTGCGGTGTGCGCCACCGCATAGTGGTTGTCCCAATCGCCGAAGCTATCGCCGCCGTATGTACCGTCATCCATGATATAATGGCGAATCCAGCTCAAACCGGAGGTTTCGGAAGAACCGTAGTACATTTTACTGGGTCTGCGATCTGCCAGCGCATCCAAAGTGGCAGCTTTGAACTGCTCACCAAAATGCTCCAAATACCGCTCAATGGCCGGATCGCTAGAAGACATATCCGGTGCGGAGTGGCTGTGAGAGGCATTGATCAGCATATTATCATAGGAGATGCCAAGCTCATAGGCCACATTGGCAATGACACCCAGCGCCTGCGCATACACACGCACAGAGTCCAGAGAATAGATCAGCTGTGTGTTATCATTCTCATCGGTCAAGGCAATGCACCGAATGAACATATCATCGGTGATGGTCTGAGACTTTCGGGTGCTGGTATTACCGTAGCCGCCCAAAGGTACAGATTCCACAGGATTCATGGTTGCCTGACCATAACCCACCCGGAATTGCCCGGCATAAGGATCCTTCTTATCTTTATTGGAACTGCTGTTACAGGCAGCGAAGCTCATAAAAATCGCCGTCAGCAATAGCATCGAAATCCATTTTTTCATGAAAATATTCCCTCCAAAATGCATAGTATTTTCCTGTGTAACATTATATACTAGAAAAAACCCAAAATCAATGAATTAACTACAGAAATTTTTATACTAAAGTAAGAAACACGCTATCTCTAAATCGAGACAGCGTGTTTCTTTCTTTTACAACACAATATGTTCGCCAATTTCGGGAATGATCAGCTTTGGACCGGGGGCTTGGGTGGTCTGTGCCACCGCATCCCACAATCCTGCCGGGTCATTATCCCGGGGTGGTAAATGGAGCAGGATCAGGGTCTTGGCGATTCCGGAAGACAATTTCCAGCTGCTGGGGGTGGTGGCATAGGCATAGGGTGCGATCAGCACATCCACCTGCCGCTCCCGAAATTGCTGGGGTGCGGCATCCCCTGTGAACAGGATGGTTTGGCTGCCCTCGATCAGATAACTCACATGGGCTACCCCCTGCCCTGCCTTGCCAATATGGCGGCTGGGAATGGGTGTGATGGTAACAGTTCCTGCCTGCACCGGCTGACAAAGACTCCCCACTTTCAAAAGGCCCTCCGGCCCAAGGATGGAACGGAGGGTCTTATGATACATCATTTGGGCAAAACTGCGATCAAAATGATCCATATGCCCGTGGGTAAAGGCAATGATATCCGGTGGGCAGGTGTACAGGTTTTCCTTTTCCGCATCCGGTGTACCAACATAATGCGCTGTGGGGCGGCTGACACCATCGAGTAGAATGGTGGTGCCGTCCAGCTTGATGAGCACACCGGCATTGGCTGTACGCCTGCAATCCATATTACACGCCTTCCTTGGCGCGACGGATGGTCTCGGCCTCGTCGCAGGAGTTGGCTTCTGCCACATGACCTGCCAGAGGAATCAACTTCTCGTGGATAGCATCCAGAATCCAGCTTGCCTGGGGGAAGAAGAACTCGTCGAACTCGAAGGGAGGCGTGATCCAGTTCTTTGCGCCAACCACAACGGGAGGTGCATCCAGATCGTCGAAGCACAGGTCAGTGATGGTCTTAGCCACATCGTTCATGAAGCAGCCACGAGCGCAGGCATCGGAAACCAGCAGAACCTTACCGGTCTTACGGACGGACTCCAGAATCTTGGTGTAATCCAGGGGCACCATGGAATGGATGTTGATGATATCAGCTTCCATGCCGTACTTCTCAGACAGAGTCTTAGCGGCATCCACAGCACGATACAAGGATGCGCCCAGGGTCAGGATGGTGATATCCTTACCGTCACGAACCTTGTTGGTATCGCCAAATGCGATCTCGTAACGCTCAGCAGGCACGCCGCCCTCATGGAACTGCTCGCCCACGTCGTAAATTCTCTGGCTCTCGAAGAACACCACAGGGTCAGTACCCTTCAGAGCGGTCTCCATCAGACCCTTAGCTTCCCAAGGAGTTGCAGGGAAGCAAACCTTCAGACCGGGGATGTGTGCGCACAGAGCGGTCCAGTCCTGGGAGTGCTGAGCGCCGTACTTGGAGCCCACGGAAACACGCAGAACCAGAGGCATCTTCAGAATGCCGGCGGACATAGCCTGCCACTTGGACATCTGGTTGAAGATCTCGTCACCGGCGCAGCCGATGAAGTCAGCGTACATCAGCTCTACCAGAGCGCGACCGCCGGACAGGGCGTAACCAACAGCAGTACCCACGATTGCGCCTTCAGCCAAGGGAGAGTTGAACAGGCGGCTATGGGGCAGAGCGTCCATCATGCCACGGTAAACAGCGAATGCGCCACCCCAGTCACGGCAGTCCTCGCCGTAAGCGATCAGAGTGGGATCTTCGTAGAAGCGATCCCAGATAACCTCAGACAGACCGTCACGGAGGTTATACAGCTTCATCTTGGACACAGGCTTGCCGTCTGCACCGATGGGGCTGCGCTCCTTAGCCTTGATCTTCTTGTAGCCCTCAGCCTCTTCCTTGGGAACGGTGAACTCGGGCTCACGGTCATCCAGCTTCTCAGCAACCTGGTTGGAGAACATCAGACGCTCCACAACAGCAGGATCTTTCTTGAAATCGCAGTAGGGGCTGATCTCAGGATCAGCAGCTGCCTTGCAGATCATGGTCATACGCTCGGTGGTTTCTGCCAGGATAGCGTCGATCTCTTCCTGGGTAGCGATACCGGCCTCGATCAGAGCGGCAGGATAGGTGGTCAGAGGATCGATCTCCTTCCAGGCATCCATCTCTTCCTTGGTGCGGTATGCATTCTGGTCGGAAACGGAGTGGCCGGAGAAACGGTAGGTCAGAGTTTCCAGCATCACAGGGCCCTGGCCGTTACGCAGCAGCTCCAGCTTGCGCTCCATGGCATCGATCACAGCCAAGGGGTTGAAGCCGTCAACGGTCTCAGCATGGAACTGGGTGGGGCTTACGCCGGAAGCGATACGAGCCATATGACCCTGACCCATGGTCTCACCACGGGTCTGGTCGCCCATACCATAGGAGTTGTTGAAGATGTTGTACAGGATGGGCATGCCATCATTGTGGCTCTCCCACAGAGTCTTGTACTGATCCATAGCTGCAAAGTTCAGAGCTTCCCAAACAGGACCACGAGCCATAGCGGCATCGCCCACGTTGCAGACACAGATACCCTTCTTGTTGTTGACCTTCTTATACAGAGCAGCACCGGTGGAAATCGTACCGGAACCGCCAACGATTGCATTGTTGGGGTAGATGCCGAAGGGCAGGAAGAATGCGTGCATAGAACCGCCCATACCCATGTGGAAACCGGTCTCACGAGCAAAGATCTCGGACAATGTACCGTACAGGATGAAACGGATCGCCAGCTCCTTGACGTCCTTGGTTTCGCCCAGCTTCTGGGTGGAACGCAGGCACTTGCCTTCCAGGAAGGTCTCCATCACGTTCATCAGCTGCTCGTCGCTCATCTTGTTGATGGTGGACAGAGCCTTAGCCAGAATTTCGGAGTGGCTGCGGTGAGAACCGAAAGCGAAGTCGTTCTCGTCCAGCAGGTATGCCTGGCCAACGCAGGCAGCTTCCTGGCCGATGGACAGGTGCGCAGGACCGGGATAGGTATGGTCGATGCCATTGTAGCTACCCTGGGTCTTGATCAGGTTCAGCATGGTCTCAAACTCACGCAGAACGGTCATATCACGGAAGATACGAACCAGGTCCTCCTTGGTAAACTTACCGGAGTCCAGTTCCTCCTTCACGGTCTTATTATACTGGTTAACGGGGATCTCATTGAAGGTGACCTTGCCGGGGGCACGGACAGCCGCAGGATCCACAAATAAACTCTTAGGCATTGTATATTCCTCCTTCTATTACAGAGCCAGCATGCAGGTGAAGTTTTCCAGATTCTGACCCAGTTCCTTCTGGAACTTAGCGGCAGGTGTGCCGTCCACAGCGCGGTGGTCGTAGGTCAGACTCAGACCCATAGCGGGATAGATCTCGATACCGCCATCCTTGCCCTTACGGACACGGTCGGTAGTACCGCATACACCCAGAATACCGGTCTGGGGAGGATTGATAACAGGGGTAAAGGACTCCACACCCAGGTTGCCCAGGTTGGATACGGTGAAGCTGCCACCGGACAGCTTATCGGGGCTGATCGCACCGTCACGGCACTGAGCAGCCAGTTCCTTCACTTCCTTGGAAATCTCCAGCAGAGACTTCTGGTCAGCATTGAAGATGGTGGGAACCATCAGACCTCTGGGGGTATCCACAGCCACACCCAGGTTCACGTGCTTGAACAGGCGGATGGAGTTATCATCCAGCATGTTGGCATTCAGATCGGGGTGGTTCAGCAGCGTACGGGAAACGGCATACAGAATGATGTCGCCCAGCGTAATACCGGCATACTCACCACCGGCAGCCTTCAGAGCCTTGCGGTAGTTGAGGATTGCGGTAGCATCGAAAGAGGTGTTGTGGGTCAGCTGTGCCATGGTGTGCAGGCTGGTGGTCATGGACTTGGAAATGGCGCGGCGGATACCGCTGAACTTCACATCCTCGTAAACAGGACCATCGCAAACTGCGGTCTTAGCGGCAGCAGGTACACCCTGCTCGATAAGCTTCTGCACGTCACGCTCGATGATACGGCCGTTAGGACCGGTACCGGTAGCCAGAGAAGCATCCACACCGGCAGCCTTTGCCAGCTTAGCGGCACGGGGAGACACAGGTGCGCCGGGTACGATCTGTACCTCTACAGCAGCGGTCTCAGAAGCCACCACAGGAGCAGCCTCCACAGCGGCCTCGACCACAGCAGGTGCAGCACCGGGCTTCAAGCAATCGGTGGGCTCACCCTTAGGACCAACAGCGCAGACATTTTCCATACAAGGAACTTCCTCGCCCTCTTCAAAGAAGATAGCCAGCAGCTCGCCCTCTGCGGTGGACTCGCACTCGAAAGAGGCCTTGTCGGTCTCGTATGTAAACAGAATATCGCCGATCTTGATCTGATCGCCCACCTGCTTCAGCCACTCGCCAATGATGCAGCTTTCCACGGTGATGCCAGCCTTAGGCATGATCACAGCCTGTGCCTTGGTGTTGTAGGCAACAGCTGCGGTAGCAGCAGGTGCAGCAGCGGCGGCAGCAGGTGCAGCAGGTGCTTCAGCAGCACTGCCACCCTTCAGACCGGAGCAATCCTCGCCGGGATTGCCGATGGCGCAGACGTTCACCAGGCAGGGAACTTCGTCGCCTTCCTCAAAAAAGATTTCCAGCAAAGTACCCTCTGCTGTGGACTCACACTCAAAAGAAGCCTTGTCGGTCTCGTAGGTGAACAGAACATCACCGATTTTTACAGAGTCGCCAACCTTCTTTTCCCATGTACCAATAATACAGCTTTCCACTGTAATGCCCGCCTTGGGCATAATTACTGCGTTTGCCAAGATAGTTCCTCCTTAATTGTTATGTTTGTTAAGCTTTGTTAATTATAACACGATGTAACATCGTTAGTCAACGCATATTTCTTACAAAAGGATAACCCCAGCCCCCTGGGCAGCCTGTATAAAATCATCAGGCATGGGTTCATCGGAGATCAAATAATCCACATCCTCGAATTTGGCAAAGGTGTAGGGCATCAAGCAGCTAAGCTTATCTCTGCCGCACATGAGGACGCTGGTTCTTGCCTTCTGGATCACCATACGCTTCACCAGCATATCCGCCTCCGTACCGCAAGTAAAACCTGCCTCCACAGAACAGCCGGACACACCGATAAACGCCAGGTCAATGTTAATGTTTTCCAGCATCTTCAGGGTATTCTGTCCGGAAAGCGCCAGATTCTTCCGGTTCATAGTTCCACAGCACATGGTTACCACCGGATTGTGCAGACGGCACAGCTCCAAAGCAATGCTGGGGCCTGTGGTGAAGATGTTCAGATTCATATCCGGCAGCACCTTGGCCAATGCCAGATTGGTGGTGCTGGCGTCCAGAAAAATAGCACTATGGGGTTGCAGCAGGCTCAAGGCCTTCCGTGCCATAATGCTCTTGCCGGGGTTATTGGCCTGCATACGGATGTTAAATTCCACATCGCCTGCATGCCGGACGGATTTTGCACCGCCACGGAATTTGACCACCGCACCGGCTTTTTCCAGGGAATCCAGATCCCGGTGAATGGTCATCAGAGATACCTCAGGGAACAACGCTTGTAATTGCTTGATGGTAACTACATTTTGATCCTCAATGTAATCACGCATGGTCTCCTGTCGTATACTGTACATAGCTTTACCTCAAATGTTATGATTTGTTATGTGCCTACATAATATAACATCTCTTCACAGGTTTTGTCAATTATTATTTCGTTTTATATTGACTAGATTCCCTTTTTTGCATATAATAACCCCAATTCCAATACAAAGGTGTTATTATGATTCATTCGATTTTCCTATACCAGGCACAGGGCGTTGACCCCTATGAGAATCTGGCGGCTGAGCAGTTTCTGCTGGAACATTTACAGCCGGGACAATGTATTTTATATCTGTGGCAGAATCAGAACACGGTGGTCATCGGCAAAAACCAGAACCCATGGGCAGAATGTCGGGTCTCTCTTCTCCAGGAAGAGGGCGGCAAGGTGGCTCGTCGGTTGTCCGGCGGCGGTGCGGTGTTCCACGATCTGGGCAATCTGAATTTTACCTTCCTGGCCAAGACCGAGGACTATGATGTGGACAAGCAGCTGTCTGTGATCGCCCAGGCCTGCGGCTATGCGGGCATCCCTGTGGAGAAATCCGGCAGAAATGATCTGCTGGCAGAAGGCAGAAAGTTCTCCGGCAATGCCTTTTATCACAGCCAGGGTAATTCCTACCATCACGGCACGTTGCTCATCGCATCCCAGATGGACAAGCTGCAACGGTATCTAAGCCCCTCCAAGGCAAAGTTGGATGCCAAGGGTGTCAGTTCGGTCCGCAGCCGTGTGGTGAATCTGACAGAACTGGCTCCGGACTTAACCGTAGAAACCATGAAGCAGAATATGATCCGTGCTTTTGAAGCGGTATATGGGTTGCAGGTAAGCCCCATCACCATCTCCGACCCGGATCAGCTGGCAGAACTGACTCAAAAGAACGGCAGCTGGGAGCATTTATTCGGCACTCCCCTGCCCTTTACCTTCCAATGCGAAGCCCGATTCCCCTGGGGCGGCATTCAGCTGGATCTGGATGCCAAGAGTGGTGTGATCCGGGCGGCGAAGGCCTATTCCGATGCCATGGATTGGCAATTGCCCGGTGTGATCGAAGCAGCACTCACCGGCTGCCGATTTACCAAAGAAGATATGCAGGAAGCCCTGTGGGCATCCATCCAGGATGACGGAATTTGCAAAGACCTTTGCCAAATGATCGCAGAGCAAGATATTTAATCGTAGGGGCGATTATCAATCGCCCGGTGATTTTGTCATAACAAAATCACATCGCCTATGGCGATAATTGTATGTTTCCTTCGGAAACTCCAATGATTCTTACCGAATCATTGGGCGGGCGGTTAGTAACCGCCCCTACAGCACAATAAAACAACATAATATATCAAACACGATTTATCAAAGATGCGGATAAACTAATTTGTGATAAATCGCAAAGAGGTGATACCGTGGACACGAAAGAAGCCATTGCATACCGAATCGTTCAACTATGTAACGAACGAAATATAGCAATTAACGAACTAGCAAATATTTCTGCTGTTGCTCCGTCTACAGTATACAGCATCTTAGATACCAGAAGCTTAAACCCCGGTGCTGTCACGATCAAAAAATTATGTGATGGTTTAGGTATCACATTAGGCGAATTTTTCAGTACACCGGAATTTGATGCACTTGAACAGGAAATTCAATAATAAAAAGGGCTGTCTCAAAATGATGATTTGTAGGGACCGGCGTCCTCGACGGTCCACATAATCAAGCATAAATAGCAAAAAATCGGCACTGATGTGCCGATTTTTTGCCAGGACTGTCCAGGAGGCCAGTCCCTACAATGGTTAAATCACGCTAATGACACAGCCCTTTTGCTTTAATAGTAGAGTTTACGGATCACGGCTTCGCATTCGGCAGCATTCATACCCGGGCGGATCTGGGGATGGTACAGAAGCTTCAACAAAAGCTCATCCACATCCGTGAGCCACTGTGCCGAATCGGAATAGGAATAGATCACACTATCCTCTCGCAGAATGGTATCCTGCACCAGGCCTGTTCCGTTATACAACTCCTCCAGTAGCACAGAGGTACGCTGAATACCGGACAGGGTCTTCAGAACACAGATGGTGCTGGTATAAATACGGTTATCATCATACCAGTAGGTCACACCGCCATCAGCATAGGCAAAATTATCGCCCAGGGTATCCACCATGCCTTGCTGAGTGGTAAAGCAGATCCGCAGATTCCGCTGGGTCGTGCTGGTGGTGGCATACATGCCGGGAGAGCCCTCCATGCTATTAAAGAAGGTGGCAAACTGTTGGATGATCTCCCGATCTGCCTGGGTATAGCTGCCTTCCAACATGTAGTAAATGGGAGAATCCCATTTTTGCACCAACTTGGCATTGCCGCTTCCGGAGGAATACTCCGCATCCAGCGCCACTTCGTTGTAATAGCGGATCACATCCTCCACGGACAAACCGGGAATATACCAGTCAGAATGCTGGGGATTCAGAATATTGGCAACACTCCAGCTTTCCATAATGGGATTGGCATGGATCATCTGTGCGACCTTATTCAGAACGGTGGTATCGTATCCATGCACCTCGGCATTGATGGCTTCTACCATCTGGCGCATGGAATAGGATGCGGTAGCACTTTGAAGCACAGTACCCTCCACCAGGCAAATGACAGCGCAGGCATTGACAGGGGTAGATCCATAGCCTTCCACATCATAGTTGTTCAGCCGCAGGGTCAGACAATTTTGGAAAGGAACGGTACGGCTGACCTCAGCCCCTTCCCGCAACCACAGCCGGTAGCCCACAGATGCGATTTGGGCTTGTACCATCTCATCGCCGTAGAACTCCGCCCGGTAGCCAAAGCCCGTGGCCGCCGGCACCAGGGACATTTGGGTAATACCCAGATAAAAGCGGTGGAAGGTGTAGCCATTTTCCGTTTGGATGGTCAAGTACCGCACAGCATCAGAGGTGGTATACCCGCTTTCCGGGATCACCGCTTTACCCGATCCGTCCACACAAGAGAATGCGCCCATCCGGTCACAGGTATATTGGTTGGTGGTGCTATCCATACCGTAGATCTGATAACCGTTGGTCACAATGGTACCTATCAGATTGCAGCCGTTCAAATCCACATACAGATCCTGCTGCAGGCTTATATGCAACTCCGTATCCCGATACAGGGTCAGATTGTAGGATTTTACCAAGCCGCATTGGGTACATGCGCCATTTTCATACACATGGTGGGCAACCATATTGACCGTATAACCGATCTTGCATTTACTGCAGGTATATTTCATCACACCGTCCTGGGTACAGGTTGCCGCAGGATTGGGTGCTTTGGTATAGGTATGGGTACAGGACACCGTACCCTGGGTCACAAATTTACGGGTACAAACCGTTACCGGCTGGCCATAGTAAATATCGGAGACCTTGATCTCCATGGTGTGAGCACCGGGTGCCAGGTTTGCAAATTTCAGCTTGTTGATGGCAGAGGATTTGATGGTCAAGGTTTTTGCGCCGTTCATATCAATCACAGCAAAGCAAGTTCCATCCAAATAGGCTTCTACCCGTTCCAGAGGGTATTTGGATGTAATCTGACCCACCACATTATAGGAGGCTTTCGGCACAGATGCGCCCTCTGCCGGTTGGGTCACGCTGCAGGTCACCGCAGATTGGGTATCATATTGCAGGCGGTTGCATTGGCTGCATCTGCCGTCTACGTAGATATGGGCTACCTGCAGGTTTTCGGTATAGGTAGCTTTGCAGTAGCTGCAGGTATAGGTCATGGTACCCGGCTGGATACATGTGGGAATCTGGGTCACTTCTCCCACATAGTTATGCTCGCAGACCCCCTCGGTGATAAATTTCCGGGTGCAAACCGTCACCGGATCATCGCTGTAAATATCCCATGCTAAAATTTCCAGGGTATGCTGACCAGGGTAGAGTTTGCTGAAACTCAATTTCTGGTTAATGGCAGAGGATTTGATGTCCAGCGTAGTGACAGAGCCAAGGGTAATGGACACAAAGCATTCTCCGTCAATATAGGCTTCCACATAGGACAGGGGGAATTGGGATTTGATCTTACCCTCCACATTATAGGCCTTTCTGGGTACGACCTCCCCTTCCGCCGGCTTGGTCAGCTCGCAGGTAATGGTCACCGCATTTTCATCACAATGGACAGTAGCGGCAGTGAGCGGCTCATTGCCCTGGTCGATTGTAATATGCGCCCACTGGGTTTCCGTGCCGCCGAAATAGACATCACTGAGCATGGTGCAACCGGAGAAGGCATCCTTGCAGATGGTGGTGACCTTGGCAGGAATGGTAATACTGCACAGCTGATCACAGCCAATAAAGCCCTCATTGCCAATACGGGTCACGGTTTCCGGCAAGGTATACTCACCACTTAAGCGGCTGGGCGCACGGAAAACGCTGGTGAGCTTTTTATCGAACAGCACACCGCACCCATCGTTGGCATAGGTGGCATTGTTGGCATCCACCCAGATGGCCTCCAGCTGATCCATCCCCGTAAAGGCCGTATAAGCGATTCCGTTGATGGACTCCGGGATGGTGAGACTGGTTATATTCTGCCCCGCAAAGGCATTGCCCCCAAGGTAGGCGACCTGGTAGCCGTCAATGGTGGAGGGCAGAACAACCTCCCCCTCCAGCTGGGTTTTGGTGCCGGTGATGGTGGCCACACCATTGGCAACCTGGTATGTAAAGTCATCCTCGGAGTATGCCTGCACCGGGTTAGAAAGCCCCCACAGGCACATCAGGAAAACCGCTGTCAGCATAAGAACCTTGGTTAGATGTTTCATGCACTTACCTCTCAGATCATGGATAAGAAAATTATAGCAGATTCCCGGTGGAATACAAGTATTTCTACAAAAAAGCGCAGGAATCCTAAAAGGATTCCTCAGTCTGTCAAAAAACTCTTTTTTTGACAGACTGTCAGAGGTCACTAAAGCCGTCAAGACAAGCAACTCGACCCCGAAGTGTATGTGGATACTCGAGAGGGTCGAGTTGTGAAGTAAGTCAAAACACCTTGCGCAGCAAGCTTTTTTACGATCTTGCACCTTCCGGAACGCTGTTCGCCGCGTTCCCTACAATAGAACATACCGCCAATCATCAAAACCTGTGTTTTGACGATTGACGGCTTTTTTGACACTCTGAGGAATCCTAAAAGGATTCCTGCACGAAGTTTTAGATTTCGATTTGGTCGATGACGGAGCGAAGCTTAGCGGCGCTGGCCTGCAGCTTCAACACTTCCTCATCGGTGAGCTTGTTGAGGATCTTGCCACGGACACCGTTGCGATCCACAATGTTCAGCACGGACAGGCAAACATCGTCCACACCGTACTCACCATGCATCATGGTAGACACGGTCAGGGCTGTACCTGCGCCGGAATAGATGCACTTACAAATGTGGCACACGGACATGGACACAGCAAAGAAGGTTGCGCCCTTGTTCTCGATGATCTTGCCACCGGACTTCTTAACGAACTCCTCCACTTCCTCGTACTCCTGATGCCAGTCGATACGGTCACGGTCGGGAGAAGTTTCCTTATAGCTGTCAATATGGTTATTGGCAATGTGCGCCAAGGACCAAGGCACGAAAGAGCTGTCACCATGCTCGCCATACACATGAGCATGGACGTTCTTGGGGCTGATGAAGAAGCGCTTTGCCAGGTCAGACTGCAGACGGCTGGTGTCCAGGATCGTACCGGAACCCACGATCTGGTTCTCGGGAATACCGGAGATCTTGGTGAACACATAGGTCAATACGTCCACAGGATTGGAAACGATCACATAAATGGCATTGGGCGCATACTGCACCACATTCTTTGCCACATCCTTCAAAATGTTAACATTGGTCTGTGCCAGATCCAGGCGGGTCATGCCGGGCTTTCTGGCCACACCGCAAGTGATAACCACGATATCAGAATTTGCGGTATCTGCATAGTCACCGGGGCGAACAATGGCAGGAGAATGGAAGGGTGCGCCCTGGTAAATATCCAGCGCCTCACCAATGGCCTTCTTTTTGTTTACATCTACCAAAACGATCTCGGATGCTACACCCTGGATCATCAGGTCGTTGGCTACGGTAGCACCTACGCTGCCTGCGCCGATTACGCTGATCTTACTCATACGCGATCTCTCCTTTCATACAGAGACAAATGTTCTCTGTCTATCTTCATTATATAACATTTTATCACATTTGCAAGCTAGAATAGTGCTGAAAAAAACCTCCCTGTTCAGGGAGGTTTTTGTCAGTATGACGAAGGATTTTCGCTTGATTTTACTGGTGTTTTGAATCAAACGTTTTAAGCCGTATTTTATTCAGAAACGGTCTTAAAGGCATAGGTGGTCTTGCTGCGGAAATGCTCACCGGCCTTGAAGAAAGGCTGCTGCCACTCGGGGTGATTGACCGCATCGGGATAGAACTGGGTTTCCAGGCAGATTGCGCCACGGAAGCAGTAAACTGCGCCGTCCTTACCCTTATCGCCATTGAGGAAATTGCCGGAATAGAACTGCACACCGCAACGGTCGGTGGACACTTCCATCACTCTGCCGGACTCGGGATCGGTGACCACCGCACAGGGGTTGCACCAGACCTCGAAATTATGGTCATAGCCGTTCTGCAGCTTCAATGCATCGTAATCCATGCCAATATCTCTGCCGATGGCCTTGGGGGTACGGAAGTCCATGGGGCTTCCCTCCACGCTGCGCAGCTCGCCGGTGGGGATGTTTTCACCGTCGTCACAGGTAAAGTGACGAGCAGGCATCATCAACACCTGGCTCATAGCCTTCTCAGGATACTGGTGACCGCAGATATTGAAATAGCTGTGGTTGGTCAGATTGAACACGGTGTCCTGGTCGCAGACAGCATCGTATGCCATCTCCAAAGCGCCATTGGCCACAGTATAGGTCACACGGATGGTGGCATTACCGGGGAAACCCTGGTCGCCATCGGGGCTTTCCAGCATCATGGAAATAGAGGTCTCGGACACAGATTCCACAGTCCACAGGCGATCCTTGTAGAAATCCGGGCCGCAATGCAGATTGTTCTTGCCATCGTTCACGCCCAGCTGATAGGTCTTGCCGTTTAACTGGAACTGGGCATTCTTGGTACGGTTTGCGCCACGGCCAATCACTGTGCCGAAGAAAGTGTTGTACTTGCGGTACTCCTCAGCGGTGTCAAAGCCCAGAACCACGTCCTCCAGTTTGCCGTTGCGATCGGGCGCATACAGGCGCTGAATGGTGGCGCCCAGGTCGGTAATATGGGCGGTGATAATGCCATCGGTGAGAATGTACATGCTGGCGTTTTCGCCAAAAGCGGTCTTCATAGTAAGCCCTCCAAATTTAGTTTTTAATATTATATCAATGGCAGATTGTTTTTTCAATTATTATTTTATTTTTACTATATTTTGCGTTTTGCCTATTGCAAAAACCACAAGATGTAGTATAATAGATGCAATTCGGCCATGGTTAGGAGAGAGAATCATGAAAATTATCAAACGAAATGGTGTAGAAGCTACTTTTACACCCTCAAAAATCGAAACCGCCATTTCTAAGGCCAATATGACCGTGGAAGAAAAGGCAAGGTTGTCCCCCTTGCAGATCCAGAGAATTACCCAGAGCGTCATGCTCAGCTGTGAGGAATTGGGTCGCAGTCCCGCTGTGGAGGAGATCCAGGATCTGGTGGAAAAGGCCATTATGGCCCATGGCGCATTCGAGGTTGCCAAGTCCTATATTACCTACCGCTATACCCGGAGTCTGCTCCGGCAAGCCAACACCACCGACGACCAGATTTTAAGTCTGATCGATTGCAACAACGAACTGCTGAAGCAGGAAAATGCCAACAAAAACCCCACCATCAACGCTGTCCAGCGTGACTACATGGCCGGTGAAGTCTCCAAGGATCTGACCAACCGGATTCTGCTGCCCAAGCATATTGTGGATGCCCACGAGGCAGGCATTATCCATTTCCACGATTCGGATTTCTATGCCCAGCACATGCACAACTGCGATCTGGTGAATCTGGAAGATATGCTCCAAAACGGCACGGTGATCACCGGCACGCTGATCGAGAAGCCCAAGTCCTTCGCCACCGCCTGTAACATCGCCACCCAGATCATTGCCCAGGTGGCATCCAACCAGTACGGCGGTCAATCCATCAGCTTGACCCACTTAGCACCCTTTGTGCAGGTGAGCCGTGAGAAGATCCAGAAGGCAGTCCGGGAGGAAATGGCTCTATTGGGTATTGAACCCGGTGAAGAACAGTTCCGTCAGATCGTGGAGAAGCGGCTGGCTGAGGAGATCACCCGTGGTGTCCAGACCATCCAGTACCAGGTTGTCACTTTGATGACCACCACCGGACAAGCCCCCTTCATTACCATCTTTATGTATCTGAACGAGGCGCGAAATCCCCAGGAAAAGCAGGATCTTGCCTTGATCATTGAAGAGATGCTCCGTCAGCGTTACCAAGGCATCAAGAACGAGAAGGGTGTTTGGGTCACCCCCGGTTTCCCCAAGCTGATCTATGTATTGGAAGAGGATAATATCACCGAGGACGCCCCCTACTGGTATCTGACCCAGATGGCCGCCAAGGTCACCGCCAAGCGCATGGTGCCGGATTATATCAGCGAAAAGAAAATGCTGGAACTGAAGATAGATGCCAACGGCCAGGGTCATTGCTACACCTGCATGGGCTGTCGATCTTTCTTAACTCCCTATGTGGACGAAAATGGTCAGCCCAAGTATTACGGTCGATTCAACCAAGGTGTGGTCACCTTGAATCTGGTGGATCTGGCACTATCCTCCGGCAAGGATATGCATAAATTCTGGCGGCTGTTTGACCAGCGGCTGGATCTGTGCTACGAGGCACTCATGTGCCGCCATAATCGGCTGAAGGGTACTATGAGCGATGCTGCGCCCATTCTGTGGCAGCATGGCGCATTGGCCAGACTCGCCCCCGGTGAGACGATTGATAAGCTGCTCTACGGCGGCTACTCTACCCTGTCTCTGGGCTATGCCGGTCTTTACGAATGCGTCAAGTACATGACCGGTCGTTCCCACACCGATCCCGAGGCAAAACCCTTTGCTTTGCAGGTCATGCAGTATCTCAACGATGCCTGCCGTGGCTGGAAAACCAAGCATAACATCGACTTCTCCCTGTACGGCACGCCCCTGGAATCCACCACCTATAAATTTGCCAAGAAGCTGCAAAATCGCTTTGGTAAGATCCCCGGCATCACCGATAAGAGTTACATTACCAACTCCTATCACGTCCACGTGACCGAGCCCATTGACGCTTTCACCAAGCTGAAATTCGAGTCTGAATTCCAGCAGCTGAGCCCCGGTGGCGCCATCAGCTATGTGGAAGTGCCGGATATGCAGAATAATATTGATGCGGTTCTGCAGGTGATGAAGTTCATTTACGACAATATTATGTATGCGGAACTGAACACCAAGTCTGACTACTGCCACAACTGCGGTTTCGACGGCGAAATCGTAGTAGAGGAACGTGAGGGTAAGCTGGTTTGGGTCTGCCCCAACTGTGGCAACACCGACCAGAATAAAATGAATGTGGCGCGCCGCACCTGCGGTTATATCGGCACCCAGTATTGGAACCAGGGTCGCACCCAAGAGATCAAGGATCGGGTATTGCACCTGTGATAGTTGATAGTTGATAGTTGAAAGTTGATAGTTGATAGTTGAAAGTTGATAGTTGATAGTTTACAATTACATTTTGCATTTTACATTTGTAGGGAACGCTGTCCTCAGCGTTCCGCGCACTGGCTCGCAATGATGCGACGAAATGGGTGCGTCAAAAAAGGCTCCCCTAACAGGGGAGCTGACTGAGGGGTTCTCGGCGGTTAAAATCTGCAAACCCCTCCGGGCTGTCGCCCACCTCCCCTACAGGGGAGGCAGATTGCCACGCCAATCTTGGCTCCCTCCGAGAGGGAGCTGGCACAGCGCCAGCTGTGTCTGAGGGAGTGTCCTTCGTATAGGGGTACACTCCCCCTGTCAGCTTTGCTGACATCCCCCTCACTAAGGGGGACGAGACTGCGAACTGGCTCGCAATGACGCATCGAAATAACACTGCATTTTGCATTTTGCACTTTGCATTTTGCATTTATAAGAAAAGCGCTGGCATTCCGGTTGGAATGACAGCGCTTTTCTTATTTCAGTTCCCAGAGTTTGATCTGGCTGGCTTTTTCGTACAGACGCAAATAGCTATCGTATCGGGTCTTCTCTACCCTGCCCTCTTCCACAGCACGGCGGATGGCGCAATCCGGTTCTGCCCGGTGAGAGCAATCATGGAACTGGCAACTCCCAATATAGGGAGCAAAGTCCGGGAAGGCATACTGCAGATTTTCCTTCAGCAACACATCCATCTGCTCCGTATCAAAGGAGGAGAAGCCGGGAGTATCTGCCACGAAGGTATTCTCGTCCAGGCAGAATAGCTCCACATGACGGGTGGTGTGTCTGCCACGACCCAGCTTTTCCGACACCTCACCGGTGGTCAGCTGCAGCCGGGGACACAAGGCATTGAGCATACTGCTCTTACCCACACCGGTATTGCCTGTAAAGGCGGTCAGCTTTCCCTGGATCAGCCCACGCAATTCCTCCACACCCTCGCCGGTCTCGGCGCTGGCAGGAATCACAGAAAAGCCTGCGTTGCGGTAGATGCGAACCAGATCCACAGCCGGGTCTAAATCGCATTTATTCACGCAGATGTAGACCGCTACCTCCTGGTCGCCGGCAATAGCTGCCACACGGTCAATGAGGAAGGGTTCGGTGACCGGATTCACATTGGCAGCAAAGACCACCAAAGCATCCACATTGGCCACCGCCGGACGAATAAACCGATTCTTCCGGGGTAAGATCCGCTCCACCATGCCCTTACCCTTTTCCACAGAGATCTCCACCAGATCGCCGGTCAAGGGGCTCTCGCCCCCACGACGCAGGATACCTCTGCCACGGCAGGTCACAACACCTTCTGAAGTTTGTACATCATAAAAGCCACTAAGGGATTTTATAATTCTTCCTTCTGTTTTCTTCATCATTTAGCAAAGCTCACCTGAATATTCTTCCAGGGAACACCGTCGATCTTGATTTCGTAGGTCTGCAGACCGGATGCAATAATATCCACAGATGCGTACTCGTTGGCACCCAGCACTACGCCATCAATGCTGGCAATGATGGTCTCACCCTGGACGATGGACAGGCTGTAGACAACCTCATCGTCTTCCTCGTAGTCTGCAGGGATCAAGCCCAATTTCGTCAAATCATCAAAGTTTGGCAATTCCACATCCACCGTCTTCTTCACCAGGCTGCCATCAGACAGATAGATGACGATAGGGGTGGTTACATCCACAGGCATATCTGCCCGTTCGGACTGATCTACTACGGTGTTTTCCTTTTCCATGCTGGCCAGGTAATCGAAATCGTAATTCTTCAGACCCACCTCTTCCAGCTTGTTCTTGGCTTCCAGCCAGGTCATACCCACAATATTGGGCATATTCACCAGGATCTCCTGCTTACCCAGGCTCACCGTCAAGGTTACGGTCTGACCCTGTTCCAGGGGCAGGTCTGCCACAGGATCGGTATACATGACCGTGCCCGCTTCGAAGTCCTCATTGGCTTCTTCCTCGACCACGATCTCCAGATCCAGATCCAGTTCCAGCAGACGCTGGGTGGCAATGTCCACATGCATACCGGACAAGTCCTCCATCAAAGGCGGTCTGCCCAAGCTCATGATCAGAACAACCTCCTGACCGTCCTCCAGTTTCGTGCCTTCTGCAGGCTCTGTATCGATCACACGACCCTTGGCGATTTCATCGTGGAACTCCTCCACAATGGTGATGGTCAATTCCATGGGGTAATTACCCAGGATCTTACGGGCATAGTCCTCTGTCACGCCCTGCAGTTTATCCATAACCGGCTGGTTACCATTACTGATCACCAGGGTAACGGTCTGCTCCGGGTCAAGAGGCTCGCCCTCGGCAGGATCTGTGGAAATAACTTGACCCTTCTTTATGGTTTCGTCAAAGACATATTCCTTCTGCACATGCAGGTTCAGACCAAAGTCCAGCAAATAATCCTCTGCGGCCTTCTCGGTGAAGCCCACCAGATTTTCCATAAAGCCAGGTCCTTCGCCCTCACTGACGGTCAGATTGATCTTGGTATTCAATTCCACGTTTGTACCGGCTCTGGGATCTTGCCCCAAAATAGTACCTCGGGGTTTTTCACTGCGTTCCCAAGTGATCTCACCTATGGTAAGACCCTTGACGGTCATACGGTCACTATACTTTTCACCGATCAGCGCAGGCACTTCCACCATGGAAGAATCCGAACCGCTGAGGATCACCACGATCACCACAACCGCTATCAACATCACCGCTGCGCAAATACCAATGGCGATCATGGCCACACGGTTACGGCGGCGCTCCTCTTCTTCCTTACGGCGACGAGCCGCCTCGTGATCCTTGGCAGGACGTTTGGGGTTCGGTAAGCCGTTGGCCTTATTTACCGCACGCTCTGCGGCGGTCTTGCCTGCGGTGGGCGTGGGTGTGACGGAGATCACAGGGTTAATGGGCTTGTGGATGCGAATTACCTCATCCCCATTACCGTTATAGTCAAACAAAATGGCAGGATCTTTCCGGAACTCGTCCATATCCCGCAGCATTTCCGTTGCGCCGGTGAAGCGCTTGGCACGGTCATGGGCCATGGCCTTCATGATGATCTGCTCCAGACCACCGGGGATATTGGGATTCAAGGTAGAGGGCATAGCCGCACCGCCGTTGATATGCTGAATGGCCACGGAAACGGGAGTTTCACCGTCATAGGGCGGTCTGCCGCACATCATTTCATACATCACAACGCCCAGGGAATACAGGTCGGAACGGTCATCGACCTGGCCGCCCTTAGCCTGCTCCGGGGAGATGTAGTGGACAGAGCCCAAAGCTTCTTTGGTCAGGGTACTGCCTTTGGACATAAGCCGGGCAATACCAAAGTCCATGACCTTTACAGAGCCATTTTTCAGCACCATCACGTTATGGGGCTTAATATCCCGGTGAACGATGCCACGGCTATGGGCATGCTCCAATGCCTTACCGATCTGGATGGCAAAGTGCAAGGTCTCCTTCCAGTTGAGAACACCCTTCTTCTCCATGTACTGCTTCAGAGAGATACCCTCAACCAATTCCATAACGATATAATCTACCATCACAGATGTGGACACATCGTACACAGAGACGATGTTGGGATGGCTGAGCATGGCAACAGCCTGGCTCTCCGAATGGAAGCGGCTGCGGAAATCCTCATCCTCCAGGAAATCGTCCTTCAAAATCTTGATTGCCACCAGCCGATTCAAACGGTGACATCTTGCTTTATATACCACGGCCATACCGCCGGTACCGATCACTTCCAGGATCTCGTACCGATTGTCCAGCAAACGGCCAATATACTTATCCATATATGATACTCCTTTCGCCATCATCAGATCATGACCAGCACGCTGGTCACGTTATCCGGGGCTCCACGCTTTTTCGCTATGTCCAGCAAACGGGCACAGCATTTGCTCTTATCCAAACCATGGACAACCTCGAACAGGATCTCCTGCTCGTCGATCATGTTGCTCAAACCGTCTGTACAAAGCAGCAGACAGTTTCCACGATCCACATTCTTGTGGAAAATATCGCACTTAACCGCCGATTCCGTTCCGATGGCACGGGTGATTAAATTCTTTCCGGGATAATTGCGGGCTTCCTCCTGTGTCAGCTCGCCACTATCGATCATCATTTGCACCAGGGAGTGATCCACGGTCAACTGTCTCACACCGTCTCCGTCCAAATGATAGGCTCGGCTGTCGCCCACATTGACGACCACCGCCTTTTTACCACTGATCAAGGCCGCCACCAGGGTCGTACCCATACCGGCGAACTCTTCAAATTGCTGACTCTGATCATACACAGTAAAATTGGCCAGCTTCACCGCACTGCGGATCATCTGCTCCAATGCCTCCTCGTCCATGGAGGCCTTCCAGGAATCTTTGATCTCCTGGGTGAATACATCCACCGCCAACTGGCTGGCAATATTACCGGATTTCGCACCGCCCATGCCGTCACAGACTACGCACAACAGCGTATTCTTGTCCAGCATTTCCATGCGGTAGGAATCCTGGTTTTGTGTCCGGACACAGCCCGGATCTGTCAATCCCCAATATTGCATTGGATCTCACTCCTTTCAGTCGCTTTCCTTGGTATACTTCCTTCTCAGTTGTCCGCAGGAGGCATCGATATCTCCACCCAGGGTGCGTCGCACCGTGGCAGGAACACCGCCCTCTTCCAATATCTGTTGAAACCGCAGAACCGCCTTGCGGGGGCTTGGCTTCAAGGGACTTTCTTCTACATGGTTTAATGGGATCAGATTCATGTGGGCAGGCAAGCCCTTCAGCCGCTTAAGCAGAAGCCTTGCCGCCTCCTCCGTATCATTCACACCGTCGATCATGGCATATTCAAAGGAGATCCGGCGATTGGTGGCGGCATAATACCGCCGGCAAGCTTCCAGAAGTTCCTCAGAAGGATATGCCTTGTTCACCGGCATAATGGTGTTACGAATCTGATCGCTGGGTGCGTGCAGAGACACAGACAGTGTCAGCTGCAGCTTCCGTTTGGCCAGCTCGTCGATCTTAGGCACAAGGCCACAGGTAGACAAGCTAATATGCCGCATGGAAATATTCATGCCATCAGGGCTGTTGATCAGCTCCAGAAAGCGCATGACATTGTCAAAATTATCCAACGGCTCGCCAATTCCCATCAGCACAATATGGGAGATGGGTTGCCCGGAATCCACCTGGGTGAACAGCACTTGATCCACCATTTCATAAGGCTCTAACCGCCGCACCAGACCACCTAAGGTGGAGGCGCAGAAGGCGCAGCCCATGGCACAGCCTACCTCTGTGGAAATACACACTGTATTGCCATAGTGGTAACGCATCAATACCGTTTCCACACAGTTGCCGTCAGACAGCCGCCATAGATATTTAATTGTGCCGTCTCGGGCAGATTCCTGTTTGCGAACCACTTCCGGAGGACAGATGGGAAACTTTTCTGCCAGCACATCCCGAAGATTCTTGGGAAGATTGGTCATTTCCTCATAGCTTCTCACGCCTTTATGTAGCCAGGTATATACCTGCTTGGCACGGAAGGCAGGCTGGTTCAGTTCCTTCAGAATGCTCTGCATTTCCGGTAGGGTCATGGATTTTAAATGCTTCATGATGATTTTCTCCGCAGACGGCAAATGAAAAATCCGTCTGTGTCATATTCTCCCGGCACCAAAGCCAGCATACCGGAGGTATTCTCCGGGAAATTGGCCGGTAGGGGCAGGGGCTCTCGGTAAAAGTCCGGGTTGGATTGCAGAAACGCTTCCACCACACCCTCATTTTCTGCCTGCACCAAAGTACAAGTGGAATAGAGCAATGTGCCACCGGGTTTTACATAATTGGCTTGATTTTTCAGGATCTCCAGCTGCAGTCGGGGAAGCTCCAGCATGGTGTCCGGATCTTTGTAGCGGATATCCGGTTTTTTGCGAATGATGCCGTAGCCGGAGCAAGGCACGTCCGCAATGACCACATCCATCTCCCCTACCCATTGGACATTGGGCTGGGAGGCATCCTGCTGACAGGCTTCCAGAAAATCCAGACCCAGACGCTCTGCGCCCTTTTGGATCAAGGGGATCTTGTGGGCATGGATATCACAGGATTGAATCCTACCGGCACCGCACATAGCCGCGCCAAAGCTTTTGCCGCCGGGGGCGGCGCAGCAATCCAGCACTTTATCTCCTGGCTGGATGCCGGCGCACAGAACGCTCAGCTTTGCCGCCGCATCCTGCACATAGAACAATCCCTTTTGGAAGGATTCCAGCTGTTCCAAACTACCGGTACCGGACAGCACCAGGCAATTTTCCAGCCAGCCATGGGGGGCAACCCCTACGCCTTCCGCTTCCAGTATGGCGGTCAGTTCCGCCGCTGTGGTGCGTAAGGCATTGACCTGCACCACCGTGGGAGGGACTTCGTTATTGGCCTTCAGCATGGCTTCCATCCGCTGTTTGCCCACATAGGGCAGGAGCATATCGATGAGCTTTTGGGGATGGCTGTAAATGGCCTCCCAACCGCTGGGAGCTTTCAGCTGACCCAGGGTACGCACAGCATTTCGCAAAACACCGTTGACCAGACCGGAAGCATTCCGCTGTTTTTTGCAATATTTCTTGGCCAGGGTGACCGATTCGTTCACCGCCGCCGATTGCGGGATACGATCCATCTCATAGAGCTGGTACAAACCCAGATGGAGAATATCCCGAATGGCAGGATGCAGATCCTTCAATTTACCTGTGAGCAACTGGCTCAGATAATGATCCAGCTTGATCCGATTCTGCATCACACCGTAACTCAGCCGTGTAGCCAGAGCCGCCTCACGGCGATCCAGACGATCCCGGCTGATATACTCTTTTAAAATACCGTTAGACCAGCCCGCTTCCTTGCGGCAGGCGATCAGCACATTCAGTGCGGTTTCTCTGGCGCCCATATTACAGTTCCAGAGGGTGTCCACGGAAATAATCGGGCGCAGCCATACGCTTGCCGCCCTCAGCCTGCAAGCTGCGAATTTCCACAGCGCCCTCGCCGCAGGCAACCACCAGACCGGTCTTGGTCAGCTCCAGGATCGTACCGGGAACACCGCTTTTTCCGTCGACCACCACGGTGGCATGGATCTTAAACTTTGTACCGGCCAGTTCTGCAGTAGCCACAGGCCAGGGATGCAAACCACGAACATGATTATGCACCTGCTGGGCGGTCTTATTCCAATCAATGGGACACATGGACTTATCCAGCATGGGGGCATAGGTCACCAGGGCAGGATCTTGTGCGGTGGCTTCCACCTTCCCCTGCTCCAATCTATGCAAAGTCTTTGCCAGCAAATCTGCGCCCAGCACAGCCAGACGATCCAGAAGCTCACCGGCAGTCTCATTCTCACCGATGGGAGTCTTTGCCACGTCGATCACGTCACCGGCATCCATTTCCCGGCACAGGTACATGGCAGAAACGCCGCTCTCCTGCAAGCCGTCCAGCACCGCCCACTGATAAGGGGCAGAACCTCGATAGCTAGGCAACAAGCTGGCATGGATATTGATAAAGCCCTTGGGGGCAATATCCAGCACACGCTGGGGCAGGATGCGGCCATAGGCCACCACCGCCACCACATCGGGCTGCAATGCCCGAAGCTGCTCCACGGTTTCATCCTCCCGGAAATTTTCCGGCTGGAACACCGGCAGATCATGAGCCAGCGCCAGTTCCTTCACAGGAGAAAAGGCCAGCTTCATGCCACGGTTCTTGGGGCGGTCTGGCTGGGTGTACACACCCACCACTTCGAAGCCTTCATCTATGATCTTTTGCAAACAGGTTGCCGCAATATCCGGCGTTCCCATAAAAACCACACGCATGGGGTATCACTCCTCGTCGAATTCCAGTTCCTCCGGGGTCAGGTAACGCTCCATGACCTCCGTATAGATAATGCCGTCCAGATGATCCAGCTCATGGCAGAAGCAACGGGCGATCAGTTCCTCACCCTCTGCCTCGAACCAGTTGCCGTCACGATCCTGAGCGCGAACCTTGGCATAGTAAGGACGCTTCACCAGGCCGTACTTGCCGGGTACGCTCAAGCAACCCTCAGGGCCTACCTGCTCGCCGTCGGTTTCCAGCAGGCTGGGGTTAATCAGTTCCAGAATCTCCTCACCGGTATCCACCAGCACCACACGGCGCAGAATACCCACCTGGGGTGCGGCCAGGCCAACACCACCGGAGTCGATGAGGGTGTCCTCCATGTCCTTTAACAGGGCATGAAGCTTTTTGTCAAATTGTTCCACAGGCTTGCACACTTTATGCAAAGCAGGCTCTGCGTCTGTCAAAATTTTTCTCAATCCCATAGTTACACTTCCTAGTCAAATCCGTTCACGTCAATAAATGCGGAAACATCCCGATTTTCCTTATCCTTGGCAAACTGCCGCAGTAAATGGGCAAGAAGTAACCGCAAGGGCTGGGTCATTTGACACCGCAGAGTCAGACGGTAACGGTAGTTATAGTTGATTTTTGCCACCGGGCAAGGGGCTGGACCAAGGCAGTTGCACTGCTCCCCGGCATAATCCGGGTGTTTCAGCAACTGACGGAGGCTGTCACGGAATTTCACAGCACCCCGCAGTACAGCAGTCTCCTCTTTGCCGGTGAAGGTCACCAACGCCACATCCCCAAAGGGCGGACATTGCTGCACCCGGCGCAGTTCCAGTTCCATACGGTAGAAGCCCGTATAATCCTGCTCTGCCGCCAGCTTCAGCACCTTGTGTTCCGGCACCAGGGTCTGGACGATGGCTTTACCGGCCGCATCACCACGACCTGCTCTGCCCACCACCTGGGTGAGCATGTTGAAGGTGGTCTCCGCCGCCCGGTAATTATCAGAATACAGTCCCAAATCGCCATCAAGCACGCCAACCAAGGTCACATTGGGCAGGTTCAGCCCCTTGGCAACCATTTGCGTACCCAACAGAATGGGGATCTGTTCATTTTTAAAGTGATCTAAAATATTTTCGTGGGTGTTTGCGGCGCTGACGGTATCCGCATCCATGCGATCTACCTTCAGATCGGAGAACAGCTTACTTAGCTCCTCCTGCACCTTCTGTGTACCTGTACCCACACGCTTCACAGGGCCGCCACATTGGGGGCATCGCTCCACCGTCGGCTGGGAATAGCCGCAGTAATGGCACATAAGCCGCTCGTTGGCGCTGTGATAGGTGAGTCTTGCGCTGCATCGGGGACATTCCGGAGATTGTCGGCAATCCACACAGACCATGGCACGGCTATTGCCACGACGGTTCAAGAACAAAATGGTCTGCTTGCCGCTGTCCGCAGTTTCCCGAATGGCGCATCGCAGGGGCATACTCAAAGACAGGTCGTTACCCACTTCCAATTCCTGCCGCATATCCACGATCTCCACCCCGGGCAAGGCACGGCCATTATAGCGGTGGCGCAGGGTGTACAGGCGGTAGCGGCCGGTTTCGGCATAATACATACTCTCGATGCTGGGGGTGGCAGAGCCAAACAGCACCAGGGCATTTTCTTTCAGACCTCGCCATTGGGCGATGGTTCTGGCATCATAGCGAGGGGCATTTTCCGATTTATAGGAATGCTCCTGTTCTTCGTCCAGGATAATAAGACCCAAATCAGGACAGGGGGCAAACACCGCAGAGCGAGTTCCCACCACCACCTTGGCTTCTCCGGAACGAACACGCTTCCATTGGTCATACCGTTCACCGGTACCCAGGGAACTGTGCAAAATGGCCACTTCCTGACCGAAATAGGCCGCCATCAACCCCAGCAACTGGGGGGTCAGAGCGATCTCCGGCACTAAGAGCATGGCCTGCTTGCCCTTTGCCAGGCAAGCACGGATCAATTGAATGTAAACAGAGGTCTTACCGGAACCGGTAATGCCATACAGCAAAGCCGTACCCGGTTGGGGCTGTGCCATCTGGGCGCAAAGTCCCTCGAAGGCGGCTTGCTGTTCCGGGTTTAAGATCAGTTCCCCGTCCAATTGGACAGGCACGATCTCCCGACAGCGCAAAACCTCCCGTTCTGACAGCTGGACATAGCCCAACTCTGCCAGACGTTTCACCGTACCGGGCTTGGCACCGGTGAAATAGCAAATCTCCTTCACGGCGGCGCTGCCCACGGAGCATAATAACTCCAGTACATTTTTTTGCATCACCGCCGATTTTGGGCGGCTTGCGGCATATTCCATAGCCTCCTCCTGAGAGGATGCCAGGGTCGCGATCTTCTCGGTTTTGTCCGAGGCACGGCGCAGAAACTCCTGCTGACCGCTGATCCATTTTTTCTTCAGCAGATAGGCAATGGCCTTCTCGTAATCCTCCTCAGAGGACAGACTTTGGCGCAGTACATTGCCCTCCGCCTCTCCGCCCAACTGCTCTATCAGCTGCAACAGCTGCAGCGCATCTTTTTGACGGGGCGGTTTTTCCATCCAAATACGATCCTCCGTCAGACGGAAGGTCTCCTTGGTCTGGAACCATGCACCCGCCGGAAGCATGGTTTGAATGGCATCGAAAAACGTACAGAAATACCGCTCCCGGATAAAGGCAGCCAGGCGCAGCATGGTAGGGCTCAGCACCGGTTCGTCGTCCAGCTTCTGCTCCACGGCTTTTAAGCCTGTGCCGTCCCCTTCTTCCACACTTAATACAACGCCTTTGGCCTTCCGGTTGCCACGACCGAAACTGACGGTCACTCGACAACCCGGCTCCAGATCCATGCCTGTCGGCACGAAATAGGAATAGGGCTTGTCGATGGCAAAATTAGCCGCTGATACAGCGATTTTTGCAATCATAAAGCCCAACTTCCTTTCTTCTTACTTCTTGTACTCTTCCTTCAGACCGGCAGTGAGCTCGCCAGCTGCCACTTCACGGATTGCCAGAGTGACAGGCTTCTCAGGCAGTTCTTCCTGAAGCGCTTCCGCTTCAAAAGCGATCTGTCTTGCACGCTGGGCAACCACATTCACCAACAGGTAACGGCTGTCCACATTCTTCAAAAGGTCTGCTACAGGGGGGTAAAGCATAATCAAATCCTCCAATTTCTTACTCGTCTTGTTCGGCGATGATATTTAAAATTTTATCGGCACAGGTTTCCACCTGGTCGTTGATAACTACATGGTCATAGGCAGACAGCTGCTCCATTTCCCAATCGGCTCTTGCCAGGCGCATGGTGATCTGCTCCTCGGTGGTGTCACCTCGGCCACGGAGTCTGCGCTCCAGCTCCTCCTTAGAGGGCGGTGCAATGAAGATCAAGGTGGCATCCGGACGTTGCTTACGGATATTGAATGCGCCCACAGGCTCTACATCCAGAATCACATGGCCACGGGTCAGCTTATCTTCCAACTGGGCAATGGGTGTGCCGTAGGCACGGTCCATGTGCATATCGTATTCCAGAAATTCGTTGTTATCCACCATTTCCTTGAATCTCTCTGGCGTCACGAAATAATAGTGGACACCTTCGATCTCGTTGGGACGGGGGGCTCGGGTGGTGGCGGATACGGAGAATGCCAGATCCTGCCGCTTGGACATGACGCTGGCCAGAACCGTTCCCTTACCTACACCGGACGCACCGGAGATCACGAACAATTTACCCTTCGACATTTTCTTCCTCCTTCCAGCGTTCCTCCAACATTTCCGGAGTCAATGCCGACAGGATCACATGGTCTGTATCCATCAGCAATACCGCTTTTGTCTTTCTACCGTAAGAGGCATCAATGAGCATACCACGCTCTCTGGCCTCCTGCACGATTCGCTTGATGGGCGCAGAATCCGGTTCCAGAATGCTCAGCACTCTGCCGGCTGCCACCATACTGCCAAATCCAATGTTTATCAGTCTCATACAGCCCTCTTATTCAATGTTCTGGGTCTGCTCACGAATCTTTTCCAGTTCCGCCTTAATATCCACCACGATTCGTGCCAGATTCACATCTGTGCACTTAGAGCCGATGGTATTGGCCTCACGGTTCATTTCCTGCAGCAGGAAGTCCAGCTTTCTGCCCACAGCACCGCCGGCATCGAGCATGGTATTCATCTGTTCCAGATGGCTACGCAGGCGAACGGTCTCTTCGTCCACAGCCACTTTATCAGCGAAGATAGCCGCCTCGGTAAGAATACGGCTCTCGTCGATATTGGTATTTTCCAGCACCTCACGGAGTTTGGCTTCCAGGCGGACGCGGTAGTCGGTTACGGTCTTGCCATTGCCCTGTTCCACCAAGGATACATAGTCCAGAATGGTTTGACCACGGCTGCGCAGATCCTTATCCAGAGCCGCACCCTCGGTGCAGCGCATGGCATCATAGCCTTCCAAGGCCTTATTGACCGCAAACATCAGATCGCTGAGCAGCTGCTCCTCGTCCACTTGGGGCTTTTCCACCACGAACACATCGGGCAAACGAGAAGCGGTGGAGACGCTGATATCATCTGCCACACCGAACTCGGTGACCATCTGGCGCATGGCATTCAAATAGCCCTCCAGAACGGTCTTGTTCAGGCTGATGCTCACATCCTCACCGGCTTCGCTGCGCATGGAGATGAATACATCCACCTTGCCACGGGACACAGAAGCCTTCACCGCCTGCTTCACAGCGTCCTCGGCAAAGGACAGCATCCGGGGCAGACGTACGGAACAATCCAGATAACGGTTATTGACGGAGCGCAGCTCCACAGTAAACTCACGACCGTTTACCGTTTCCACGGCACGGCCATAGCCGGTCATACTCTTGATCAAGGTCATTTCCTCTTTTCTATTGGGCATAGCCCGTAATGGTATAGACGGTTTCTTTCTTTTTGAGAACCAGACGGTCATAGGCCACCGCCGCGGCCACAGCCAGGGCAAAACCCAGTAGACCCGTCCAGATCCCCACACCCCAGGTAAGCTTTCCCAACAGGTAGCCACCCAGGAACAGGATCAGCGGTAGCATATATAGCACCGCAGCCCCTAACAGCACCGGAGCAGATTGACTTTCCAGCCTTACCCGATCCCCTACCCTTGCCCCAATGGGGTTTTGGGCGGTTAGGGTTATAGACTCTTTCACCGCACCACAACCGGAGCATTGATGGCAATCACCGGAGCAAGCACTCTCCCGTATGTGTACCACACGGGCCGTGCCGTCGGCATGGCAACTGACCACTTTGACGGTTTGCTCCATGGATCAGGCTTCCTTCTGGGAAATGGTGGCGGTCACGGTATAAGTACCTACGGCGCCGCTGGCTGTAAAGCCATCCGCCAGTTCAACAGTAGCTGTGTATTTTTCAACACCCAGCACCGCATCCGACAGATCTACGATCACCGTAATATCCGAATCGGTCATCCGAGCCAGTTCCGCCGCGCTGCCACGGATCATCACTTCCACCACCTCTGCAGACAGCTGGACGGACATACCGTCTGGCAGGTCAACCGTTCGGATCTGTGTCACGTGGAAGGTGCGTGTGCTCAAACCGTCGAAATCAATTTCTGCGGTCACGGTGGTCACACCGGTCTCGTTGGTAACACCCTCGGGCAGCGTCAGTTCAAACTCCAAGGTCTGAGATTCCTTCAGCTTGCCCAAATCCACAGTACCCACAACGATCTCTTCCATGCCGGAGACTACCGCCTCAGGACCGGAGACAGACAGGGTCTGGTGGGACAGGGTGATCTTGGTATTCTCAAGGGTAGCACCGCCGCCGGGGGTCACATTGAGCTTCAAGGGCAATTCCTTGAACAGGGCAATGGGTACGGTGACATTCACCTGGTAGTTATCGTCTACGGTTTTGACAAATTCATTTTTGACCTCTTTGCCATTCTGATCACAGAGGGTAAAGGTCTTGGACTCCACAATGGTCTCCCGGCAATTTGCCAGGTCGATCTCCACCACCGCCTGGGTGATGGTCTTTACCACGCTGGCAGGACCGGAAACCACGATCATTTCCCGATCCAGCTGCTCCGGCTCTTTCACGAAGTCGGCAGGGGTATTATTCTTATAGATCACATTCACAGGAATCTCTTTTTCCAGCTTTTCTTCCACCACCAGGCGGATGCTGTTGGGATTCTTGCTCTGGATCGTCAGCGCATCGCTGGGAATATCTCCGGGAGGAACGAACAGGTAACTTAGATTATGCTCACCGGCATCGTAGATCTTGGTCACATCCACCACCACGGAGGTGTTCTTGTTGCTGATCTTATTCAGGTCTGTACGGTTGCCTGCCAGCTGCAGATCCACCGTTTCAATTTGCTCGGTAATGATCAGCTTACGGTCATTGAGCACACCCTCGCCCTGCAATTCCACGCTCACACCGTAAATGGTGGTTTCTGAGTTGGGACTCACCACAGTGATCACATACAGCCACAGACCAAAAGCGACAATTCCGGACAGCAGGAGCATGACCAGCTTATTACTGAAAATGGACTTATTTTTCATGCTTGTCCTCCTTGTCTCTCTTAGACAGCTTCTGGCGAAGCTTCAGCACCAGGCCATCTTCCTGGTTGGTATCCTCGGGGCAAAGTTCATTGATGAGCAGTCTTTCCAGGGTCTGGGGGGCTAAATGGCGCTTCAGCACACCGCCCACAGCCACAGAAATGGCGCCAGTCTCCTCAGAGACGATGACCACCACCGCATCCGTGGCTTCGCTGACACCCACACCGGCACGGTGACGAGTACCCAGATCCACGCTGAGACGACGGCTCTCAGACAAGGGCAGCACGCAGGCAGCTGCTGCCACACGGCCATTACGAATGATCATTGCACCATCATGCAAAGCGGCCTTGGGGAAGAAAATGTTGCGAAGCAACTGGGTAGAAACCTGGGCATCGATCTGGGTGCCGGTCTTGAAGAACTCATCCAGGCGATTGTCACGCTCGAACACGATCAGCGCACCTACACGCTCACGGCTCATATCCTCACAGGCATTGATCACATTGCGGATCACAGGCTGCATCTCCTGCTCAGGCTTGGCAACACCGAAGATCTTCTTGAACTTCATGCTGCCCAGATGGTCGATCATACGGCGCAGCTCCGGCTGGAACAATACCACCAGGGCAATCAAACCGATGGCCAGGAATTGATCCAGTATAAAGTTCAGCGTATGCAGCTGGAATACGTCGGTCAGCCAGGAAACCACGATCACGACCACCACCACTTTGGCAACTCTAGTCGTGCCTGTGGTACGGAACAATGGCGTAAGCATATAAATTAAAAATGCCACCAAAACGATATCCAATATATCTGTTAACTTAATGGATGCGATCTGTTGCATGATCACTGTCAAGTTCTCCATAAGACACCTCGTTCCTCTTTTTATCGAATCCAAACCAATGTTTTTCACAAATTGGTATAACTAGCCTATTATCCGTACTATTATAGCGTAAAACCACTCCAATGGCAATAGGTAAACATAAAAAATTTACGTTCGCCCCACTCCCTTCCGAATCCTGCCTGGTACACCGGAATGCACCGAAATGCACCGAAATGCACCGGAATGCACCGGAATGCACCGGAATGCAACGGAATGCAACGGAATGCAACGAAATGCAACGAAATGCAACGGAATGCAACGAAATGCAACGGAATGCAACGAAATACCCCTCATAATCATACTCATACTCA
>JAFYVL010000017.1 GCA_017549125.1 Oscillospiraceae bacterium
CAGTCGCTTCGCGACAGCTCGCTGAGGCGAGCCCGGTCGGCGGCTCTGACAGTCCACCGGACTGTCATTCACTACCGCCGACTGCGCTTCGCTTACCCCTACGAGGGGAGCCTTGCGCTCCAAATTGGAATTTAGTGTTTGAAGGCAGAAACGACACCGGGCGGGTAAGGGCAAAAACGATTACCACCCAAGGTTAACGCGTATTGGGATGAAACGCCCTTGCGTTTCAAATTGGAATTTGCGAAAACTTACGACATCCTATTGTACAATTCAGAGTTTTTTGTTATAATAACAAGAAAATGATATAATTGGATGTGTTATGCTTTGAAATACGGAGTTTGGAATGTGAAACAGCCCTCGGCGGGGGCAGTCAATGGATTGGTACAGGCCGGTTACAGCCCCATGGCAGCTATGATCCTGGGCGCGCGTGGTATGGAGGATGCCAAGCAGGCAGAGGATTATTTGACCTGCTGCTGCCAGATGCACGATCCCTATTTAATGACCGATATGGATCTGGCAGCCTGTCGTGTGGCATTGGCCATGGAGCGGGGCGAGAAGATTGCCATATTCGGTGATTACGATGTGGACGGTATTACCTCTACCTGTCTGTTGACGGATTTTCTGCGGAAAATGGGCGCAGATTGCGTCCCCTATATTCCCGGTCGTCTGGAGGAGGGCTATGGTTTGAATCCCATTGCCCTGCGTCAGCTTGCCGCAGAGGGTGTCAAATTGATCGTCACCGTGGATTGCGGTATCACCGCCATGGAAGAAGCGGCGCTTTGTAAAGAACTGGGGATAGATCTGGTGATCACTGATCACCACGAATGTAAAGACCGTCTGCCCGATGCGGTGGCGGTGGTAGATCCCCACCGTCCCGATGGCGGTTACCCCCATAGGAACCTGTCCGGTGTCGGCGTGGCCTTTAAGCTGGCTTCTGCCCTGTGCGGCAGCCAGGAGCAAGTGCTCGATGCCTATGCGGATATGGTTTGCTTGGGAACTGTGGCAGATGTGATGATGCTGCAGGGTGAGAATCGTGTATTTGTGAGCCGAGGCCTGGAGTCCTTGCGGAATACAACCCGTCCCGGCTTGGTAGCCTTGATGGCAGAAAGTAATTGCGATCCTCTGCAGCTGACTGCTTCCTCGGTGGGCTATATTTTAGCACCCCGGATCAATGCGGCCGGTCGTATGGGCAAGATCGAAATGGCGGTGGAGTTATTCTTGACAGAAGATCCTGCCAGAGCCACCGAATTGGCAAAGGGTCTGTGCGAACTGAATCGTCAGCGACAGGCTGTGGAGTCGGAAATTTACCGACAGGCTGTGGAAATGCTTCCCGAGGGCGAGATCCCCGAAGCCATCGTGCTGGCAGATGAAGGCTGGCACCAGGGTGTGGTTGGTATTGTTGCCAGCCGCATTGCGGAGGAATTCTGCTGTCCTACCTTCTTGATTTGCCTGGACGGAGAGCATGGCAAGGCCAGCTCCCGTAGCTATGGCGGCTTTAATTTGTTTGCATCCTTAACCAATTTATCCCATTTGCTGGAAAGCTATGGCGGTCACGAATTGGCGGCAGGTTTTACCATTAACCGCCAGCAGATCCCGGCCTTCCGCCAGGCGGTCTGCGCTTTGGCACGGGAATTCTATCGGGATGATATGCCCCGTACCCAGCTGGATGCGGATTGCGTGATCCCACCGGAAATTTTCAACCTGGCCAATGTGACTTCCTTAGAAAAGATGGAGCCCTGTGGCAACGGCTGTCCTAAGCCCACTCTGGTGATGGAAAATCTGCGGATCGACCGCTTGAGCATGGTAGGTAGCGGAAAACATATGCGCCTGCGTTTGCAGAGCGGTGCTTATGGCTTCAATGCTATTTATTTCTCTGCCAATCCGGAAATTACCACCGTTCGCCAGGGTGACCTGGTGGATGTGGCATTCCACCCCCAGATCAATGAGTTTCGTGGGGAACGGTCTGTGCAGATGGGTGTGGTGGATATTCGCCCGGCTTGTAAGGTGGCCTGTTCTGAGGAGATGGGCTCTTATCAGGCTTTGCGGGGTGAGCGTTTGTCCTCTGCCATGGCGGCAGAATTGCTTCCGGATCGTGCAGAGCTTGGTATGATCTGGCGGTATTTGTCCGCCTCCGGAGAAGAGCAGGTGCGGGAAAAGCCCATGTGCCTGTGCCGTAAGATCGTTCGTTGGTCCGGCAGCCCCTTGTATTTGGGAAAGCTGCTGGTTTGCCTGGATATTTTTGCCGATGTGGGTCTGATCCAGATCCAGCGGCTCCATAAATATATGACCATTTCTCTGATCCCCCGTGAACAGAAGGCGGATCTGCAATCCAGCCGCACCATGCAGAAGCTGATGGCGGCCAAGGATGGGAAATGCTGATTTGAGGTAACCCTATGGAAAGTTTTGCTGAACATTACGAGTCTTTGTTTGAGACCATACATAGACACATGCCCGATGTGGATACCCGCTTGATCCGTCAGGCGGTCCATTATGCGGAAGAAAAGCATCAGAACCAGAAGCGTAAGGACGGTTCTCCCTACATCATCCACCCCCTGGCGGTGGCGGAGGAAGTGGTGGAGATGGGTCTGGATATGGATGCCATTCTGGGTGCTGTGCTTCACGATTGTATCGAGGACACCGATGCCTCCCACGATGAGATTGCCAAAATGTTTGGCAACACCGTGGCAGACCTGGTGGACGGTGTTACCAAGTTGACCCGGGCGGATTTTACCTCCTCCGAGGAACAGCAGATGGAGAACCTCCGGAAGATGTTCATGGCCATGTCCAAGGACATCCGGGTGGTGCTCATTAAGATTGCTGACCGTCTGCACAATATGCGTACCATGCAGTACCAGTCTCCGGAAAAGCAGATCAAGAAATGCCGGGAGACCATGGATATTTATGCGCCTTTGGCACACCGCCTTGGTATGCAGAAGGTGAAGTGGGAACTGGAAGATATTGCTCTGCGGTACTTAGACCCTGCCAGCTATGAGCGGATCACCGATACCCTCAATGAGAATGCGGAGCAGGATCAGGCCTTCATGCGCACCATTCAGACCACCATTTCTGCCCGTCTGGGGGAGAGCGGTATTCACAATAAGACCTATGGTCGTGTGAAGCACGTCTACTCCATTTACCGAAAGATGAACCAGCAGGGTAAGTCCCTGGAAGAATTGTATGACATTTATGCCTTCCGCGTGATCGTGGATTCCATCCCCGATTGCTACAACGTGCTGGGTCATATCCATGATTTGTTTAATCTGGTGCCCGGTCGCTTCAAGGACTATATTTCTACCCCTAAGCCCAATATGTATCAGAGTTTGCATACCACGGTCATCGGCACTCAGGGTATTCCCTTTGAGGTGCAGATCCGTACCTGGGAGATGCATGAAACGGCTGAGTACGGTATTGCTGCCCACTGGAAATATAAGCAGGGCGCAGGTCATGGCAATGAGCGTGACTTTGAATGGGTACGTCGTTTGCTGGAAAGCCAGCAGGATACAGAAGCGGAAGAATATGTGCAGTCTCTGAAAATCGATATGTTCGATGACGAGGTGTTCGTCTTTACCCCCAAGGGTAAGATCGTGTCCTTGCCTGCAGGCTCTACTCCCATTGACTTTGCCTATGCCATTCACTCCGGTGTGGGTAACTCCATGGTAGGTGCAAAGGTCAATAACCGGATCATCAATATTGATACCCCTCTGAAAAACGGTGACATTGTGGAGGTCTTGACCTCTAAGGTCTCCAAGGGTCCTAGCCGTGACTGGCTGAATATTTGCCAATCCAACCAGGCGCGCACCAAGATCAAGCAGTGGTTCAAGAAGGAAAAACGAGAAGAGAACGTGGCTCATGGCCGCAGCTCTTTTGAGGCCGAGATGCGTCGCGTGGGTCTGCCTCTGAGCATTACCATCGACCCGGAGATCAGCCACCAGCTGCTGAAAAAGCTGTCCTTTGACAACTGGGAGGATATGTATGCCGCCATCGGTTACGGTGGCTTGACCGCTGTGAAGGCGGTTGGTCGTATCCGTGATGATATTAACCGTGTGGTCAAGGTGCAGGAAAAGACTCTGCCCGGCACTTCTTTGAAGGCGGATTCCGATTCTGCCAAGAAGAATCGCCATGCCATCAATGGCGTGGTGGTGGAGGATATTGACTCCTGCATGATCAAGTTTGCAAAATGCTGCGCACCTGTGCCCGGTGATCCCATTATCGGTTTCATTACCAAGGGCTTCGGTGTGTCTGTACATCGTGCAGACTGCCCCAATACCAGCCTTCGTGACGATCCTCGCTTTGCGGCTCGTTGGGTGCGTGTGCGCTGGGCAAACCAGGATAACCAGCCCTTCGAGACCACGCTGGAACTGGATTGCTTGACCCGTGACGGCTTGCTTCTGGACGTGGCAACCACCATGACCACTTCCCGTATCCGTTTGAAGGAGCTCAACGGTAAAGATCTGCCCGACGGACATAGCGTGTTTACGGTTCGTTTTGAGGTCAAGGATGTGGAGGAATTGGAATCCATCCGGAATAAGCTGTTGAATATTCGGGATGTGATCGGCTCTCGCCGCGGACAAAACTGATTCCAATTTATTGCTTTGCTCAAAATTGAAAACGGAAAACGAATGTGTCAGCTTCGCCGACGGATTAAAATACATTTTCGTAGCGAATACCATCGTTTTCAGTTCTCAGTTTTCAGTTTTGGCAGTAGTACAACAACGATAGAGAGGAAAAGGAATATACTATGCGTGCTGTGTTGACCAGAGTAAAATCCGCGTCTGTGACCATTGATGGTCAAGTGGTAGGTAGTATCGGCAAGGGCTTTTTGATTCTGCTGGGTGTTGGACCGGAGGATACCTCCAAGCAATGCCGTTACCTGGCAGAAAAGGCCTTGGGTTTGCGGATCTTTGAGGATGAAAACGGAAAAATGAATCTGGGTCTGGATCAGGTGGATGGCCAGGTGCTGGTGGTAAGCCAGTTTACCCTGTACGGTAATTGCCGGAAGGGTCGCCGCCCCAGCTTCGTGGAAGCCGCCGGTCCGGAATTGGGCAATGCCATGTATGAAGAATTCCTGTCCATTTGTGAAGAATTGGGTTATCCGCCCCAGCATGGTCAGTTTGGCGCGGATATGAAGGTGGAGTCCATCAATGATGGCCCGGTGACCTTAATTCTGGACACCGACCAGCTGATGGAACAACCCAGAAGATAAGGAGCGACCATGTTAAACATTGAAACAATGCCTTTGGGTTCTTATCAGACCAACTGTTATCTGGTTTGGGATTCTGAGGCGGAAGGCTGTGTGGTCATTGACCCCGGTTTCGAGCCCCAAACTGTCCTGCTGGCCGCACGGAAGCTGGGCAGAAAGATCCAGGCAATCCTGCTGACCCACGGCCATTTTGACCATGTGGGTGCTGTCCGAGAGATTGCGGCAGATACAGATTGTGATGTATATTTGTGTGAAGCGGATAAGCTGATGCCCGTGCGTATGACCGCAGGCCCTCTGTACCATACCCATACCTATGGGGAAGGGGATCGGGTGACGGTGGCAGGTGTGACATTTTCTGTTCTGCACACCCCGGGACATACCCCCGGTTCTGTGTGCTTACTGGCGGAGAATCATATTTTCAGCGGTGATACCCTGTTTGCCGGTACTTGCGGCAGAACCGATCTGCCCGGCGGCAACTGGGAGCAGATTCTCACCTCTTTGAAACGTTTGGCATCCCTGGAGGGAGACTACATTGTTCACCCCGGACACGGCGAAGCCACAACCCTGATGGATGAGAGAATGTACAATCCGTATATGCGATAAACTCCAATTTGAAACGCAAGGGCGTTTCATCCCAATACGCGTTAACCTTGGGTGGTAATCGTTTTTGCCCAAACCCGCCCGGTAACGCTATATATCAATAACCATAAGGGCTTGATGC
>JAFYVL010000018.1 GCA_017549125.1 Oscillospiraceae bacterium
ACAAGGCTCCCCTCGTAGGGGTAAGCGAAGCGCAGTCGGCGGTAGTGAATGACAGTCCGGTGGACTGTCAGAGCCGCCGACCGGGCTCGCCTCAGCGAGCTGTCGCGAAGCGACTGAGGGGTGTAAATGCCAACATTTATGAGGATTTAACAACACCCCTCCGCCCCTTCGGGGCACCTCCCCTACAGGGGAGGCAAAGCGGAAAATTTGAATTTACTAAGGAGGTATATACTATGAATATTGATCAGTTGCGTGAATCCATCCTGGCTGCGCCTAAGAATGGCTACACCAAGATGAGCGAAGAACAAAAGAACGAAATGAATGCCTACTGCCGTCGCTATGCTGCATTTATGGATGCTGCAAAGACCGAGCGTGAGGCTACTGTCTGGGCTGTCCGTGAAGCTGAGAAGCAGGGCTTTAAGCCTCTGGTTCCCGGCATGGATCTCAAGCCCGGTGACCGTGTGTATATGAACAACCGCGGCAAGAGCATTCTGCTGGCTGTCATGGGCGCTCAGTCCCTGGCTGAGGGCGCAAATATCTGCGCTGCCCACGTGGACTCCCCCCGTCTGGATCTGAAGCCCAATCCCCTGTATGAGGATTCTGAGATCGCTTACGTGAAGACCCATTACTACGGTGGTATCAAGAAGTACCAGTGGGCCACTGTGCCTCTGGCTCTGCACGGTACTGTTTGCTGCAAGGATGGCTCTTCTGTGGATGTGATCATCGGTGAGGACGACAATGATCCCATTCTGATGATCTCCGATCTGCTGCCCCACCTGGCCGCCGATCAGATGAAGAAGACCCTGGCTGAAGGTATTGTAGGCGAACAGCTGAATGTGATCATGGGCTCTGAGCCTCTGGAAGGCGAAGGCGCTGATCTGGTGAAGCTGCACGTGATGAAGCTGCTGAACGAGAAGTACGGCATGATCGAGAGCGATTTCGTTTCTGCAGAACTGACCATTGTTCCCGCCGGTCGCTGCCGCGAGCTGGGCCTGGATCGCAGCCTGCTGGCCGCTTACGGTCACGACGACCGTGTCTGCGCCTACGCTGAGATGGAATCCCTGTTCGAGCTGGGCACTCCCAACAAGACCGCTGTTTGCATCCTGGCCGACAAGGAAGAGATCGGCTCTGTGGGTGTGACCGGTATGCTGAGCCAGGCATTTGAGTATTTCATGGAACTACTGTGCGACACCCAGGGTGTGAAGCTGACTACCTGCTTCGCTCACTCCTTCTGCTTGAGCGCAGACGTTTCCAACGCTTATGACCCCAACTTTGCTGAGACCTGCGACAAGCGCAACAACAGCCAGGTGAACTACGGTGTGGCCATCTGCAAGTACACCGGCGCTCGTGGCAAGAGCGGCGCCAGCGATGCTTCTGCCGAGGCTATGAGCCATGTGCGCACCGCCCTGAACAATGCCGGTGTAATCTGGCAGATCGCTACTATGGGCAAGGTCGACCAGGGTGGCGGCGGCACTGTGGCTGCCTACATGGCAAACAGAAACATCACCACTGTGGATGCCGGTGTGCCTGTTCTGAGCATGCACGCTCCCATGGAGATCGTCAGCAAGCTGGATTGCTATATGACCAAGCTGGCTTGCAAGGCCATTTACGAAGCTTAAATACAAAGTTTTAAGGGAGGGTCAGTGACCCTCCCCTACTAAGATAGCAAAAGGGAACGGCAAAGCCGTTCCCTTTAATTTTATTCTTCGGTCTTGTCGATAGCCAGCAGCTGAGAACCGGCCAGCGCACCATAGATTGCCAGAGCAACCCAAGTGATGCAAGGTACACCAACAGAGATGGCAGCGGACTGACCCTGCATACTCTCGTCAATGCCCACAAACATCATGCACAGGATCTGCAGGACGCAACCTACAACACCCACGATGCCCAACAGAGCAGCGGGAGACTGACCCTTGACGATACGGCCAAAGAACTGCTCGTACAGAGGCAGGTTGTTTCTGGCACGCAGATAGTACAAAATGCCAACAGCAGCAATCGCAATGTTGATCAAACCAAACAGGATCAGACCAACATAACCCATGGTAAAGGATGCGTCAACACCCATATCATCTGCCAGATCAAAAGCTTCGGACAGCAGACCTGCGCTGACAGTAACACCGCCAACCGTGCCGTCGATATCCATGAGACCTTCGGTCATTTCCTCATCCAACTCTGCGGATACGGAAACAGGCAGATCCACCATGCAGAACAGGTTCATCACACCGGCGATCAAGGCAAAAATAGCAACCAGAGCGACGATCACTGCCATTTTCTTCTGATAAGCAGTTGCAGGTGCGACCTGGATGGGAGCCTTAGGAACGGGCTGCTGATAAACAGGCTGCTGGTAAACGGGTTGTTGATACTGAGGCTGAACGGGCTGCTGGTAAACAGGCTGTGCAGGCTGCTGAGGCTGAACAGGCTGGCTGTTTACACCGCTGGGCGTACCGCAGTTGGGGCAGAACTGGCTGTCGTCTGCGAACTGGGTTCCACACTGAGAACAGAACATGATGTTTCCTCCTAGAATATGTATTGGGCGGGCATATGCCCACCGTGATGTTCCTATTGTAGTACAGTTTTGTAGAGATTGCAAGCACAAATTGGAATTTATCGCACACAAGGCTCCCCTTGCAGGGGAGCTGTCGCGAAGCGACTGAGGGGTGTAAACGCCAACGTTTATGCGGATTTTAACAACACCCCTCCGCCCCTTCGGGGCACCTCCCCTACAGGGGAGGCAAAGCGGAAAATTTGAAATACAAAAACTCCGGAAGCGAACCTCCGGAGTTTTTCATCATATTAAATTAGGCTGCCTTCTTGTTAACAACAAACTTGTCCACAGCTGCCAAACCGCCATAGATTACCAGGGCGACCCAGCTCAGCCAGTGAGGCCAGTAGGTAACAGAAACCTCAACACCCATGAAGCTGGTGCTCTCGCCTTCCATCAGGAACAGAATGACCTGCAGAACCACACCGATGGCACCGATCACACCCATAATAAAGGCAGGAGTCATACCCTTCAGGTTCTTAGCGATGAACTGATCGTAATAGGGCATATTGTTCTTTTCCTTCAGGAAGTACAGGATGCCAATTGCGCCAGCTGCCAGGCTGCACAGGCCCATTATTACGTTACCGATGACACCAAGCGCAAAATCTTCTACATCGCTAACAGGACCGCTTGCAGTTTCGGATTCACCATTTGCAGAGACGGTAGCGCTAATATCCAGGATCTGGAAGGTGTTCAGAATGAACATCAGAGCAGCAAATACGCCAATGATAGCCAGGATCAGAGCCATATTCTTCTTCATCATACCAGCAAAATCACCGGCGGGAGCGGGCTGCTGATAAACAGGCTGCTGGTAAACGGGCTGCTGAGGCTGAACGGGCTGCTGGTAAACAGGCTGTGCAGGCTGCTGAGGAGCAGCATTTACAGGAGTACCGCAGTTGGGGCAGAAAGCAGTGCCGTCTTGGAACTGATTTCCACAGTTGGTACAAAACATGGTTATTTCCTCCTAAATATGTATTGGGCAGACGATTGTCCACCATGCATTATTATTGTATTATAAATACTTTCAGAATGCAAGTACAAAAATAAAAATATTATTACATCAGTCATTTTTTGACAATCCTGACAATATCCTTCGGCGCGCTTCGCTTGCTCAGGATGGCAGGGTGCGGTGGGATGGGTAAGGTTAAGGGAGGGTCGATGACCCTCCCCTACTGTTATGGTTTTTGATTGTTGAGAGTGCATTCCCCTGACATTCCCCTTTGGGGAAGGTTTTGTGGAACGCTGAGGACAGCGTTCCCTTAGGGAGGGTCAGTGACCCTCCCCTACTTTATGTCATTTATGGTACTTCATATCCTGGGACGGGAAACCCGTCCCCTACTGGATTGTTTTTAGTTTTTCAGACTTTGCAGAGGTGCAGGGATGCGGCCACCGCGGGCGATGAAATCTGCGCTGGATTCCGGGTGGACAGGCATAACCGGGGCGCTGCCCAGCAGGCCGCCCATTTCTACCATGTCGCCCACCTTCTTGCCGGGAGCAGGAATGATGCGCACAGCGGTGGTCTTGGTATTGACCATGCCGATGGCGGCTTCGTCTGCGATAATGGCAGAGATGGTGGATGCAGAAGTATCGCCGGGTACGGCGATCATATCCAAGCCCACGGAGCAGACACAGGTCATAGCTTCCAGCTTATCCAAAGTCAGCGTACCGGACAGAGCCGCAGCGATCATGCCCTCGTCCTCAGACACAGGGATGAATGCGCCGGACAGGCCGCCCACATGGTTGGAGGCCATAACGCCACCCTTCTTGACAGCATCGTTGAGCAGCGCCAGAGCGGCAGTTGTGCCGTGAGTACCGGTGACTTCCAGACCCATTTCCTCCAGAATACGAGCCACGCTGTCGCCCACAGCCGGGGTGGGAGCAAGGCTCAAATCCACAATACCAAAAGGCACGCCCAGACGGCTGGATGCTTCCACACCTACCATCTGACCCATACGGGTGATTCTAAAGGCGGTCTTCTTAATGGTCTCAGCCACCACGTCGAAGGGCTGACCCTTCACCTTTTGCAGGGCATGGTGTACCACACCGGGACCGGAAACGCCCACATTCAGCACGCACTCCGGCTCGCCCACACCGTGGAATGCACCGGCCATGAAGGGGTTATCCTCCACCGCATTGGCGAACACCACCAGCTTGGCACAGCCCAGACCGTCATTATCTGCGGTCAGTTCTGCGGTTTTCTTAATGATCTGACCCATCTTTGCCACGGCATCCATATTGATACCGGCCTTGGTAGAACCCACATTCACGCTGGAGCAAACACGCTCGGTGGCTGCCAGCGCCTCGGGGATGGAGTCCATCAAGATCCAATCGCCCTTGGTTGCGCCCTTCTGCACCAGGGCAGAAAAACCGCCAATGAAGTTCACACCGCATTCCTTGGCTGCCTTATCCAGCGCCATGGCCAGAGGCACATAGGAATCCGTATTGCAGGTATTGCCCACAATGGCAATGGGGGTCACGGAAATTCGCTTGTTGACAATGGGAATACCGAACTCCCATTCAATATCCTCACCGGTCTTTACCAGCTTTTCCGCACGACGGGTGATCTTGTCATAGATCTTCTGGGCGCAGACATTCACATCCTCATGGCAGCAATCCAGCAAGGAAATGCCCATGGTGATGGTACGAATATCCAAATGCCGCTTGTCGATCATGTCCTGGGTGGCCAGAATTTCTTTCACATTGAACATGGCGCACCTCAGATCTTGTGCATGGCATCAAAGATGTCCCGACGCTGCAGACGGATGGACAGACCAATTTGCTTGCCCTGCTCGTCCAGCTCCTGGGCAAGCTGTGCCACAGGCACATTGGCGGCGGACACATCTACCACCATCATCATGGTGAAGAAGCCCTGCATAACGGTCTGGCTAATGTCCAGCACGTTCACATTATACTTGGCAAGGCTGGTACAAACCTGGGCGATGATGCCCACACGATCCTCGCCTACAACGGTAACAACTGCTTTCATAATCTTCTCTCCTTATCAACATCTCAATCATACACCCCTCAGTCAAAAATCGGTTCCGAAGAGCCGATTTTTGCCAGCTCCCCTGCAAGGGGAGCCAAGAGACGGTTTCATTAAAATTCGTAGTCGGCGCAGTAGCGGGTATCCAGGAAGTTCCAGAAATGCTCCTTGGCGGCCTGGTGCGCCGGGTGGTCTGCGTAATTCTTCAGGGCTTCCGCACTTTCAAACTCAGAGTACAGGGCATAGTCCATACCGCCCTGGTATGCGGCACGGATCTCCAGGTGCTTCAGACCGGGGATCACACCCACCAGAGGCTCCAGTACGGAGCGGATGATCTCGATGGCTTCGGGCTTATTTACGCCCTCTTTGAGTGTATACAAAACAATATGCTTTACCATAATATAACTCCTTTTCCTGTACGGACCGCTGCCACCAGCGCTCCGCCATATTTCAGGTTACATCCCGGAACGCTGAGGACAGCGTTCCCTACTTTTGAGTGCTATAATAAAATACCGGGGCTGCTTCTGCCCCGGTATGTATTGGAAAATTATTCCTCGGTGGTCTCCTCAGCGGCGACTTCCTCAGTCTCCTCTGCAGCGACTTCCTCAGCTTCCTCAGCGACTTCCTCAGTCTCCTCCTCAGCCAGCAGGGCACGGATGGACAGGGAGATACGCTTGTTCTCAGCATCAACCTCAGTGATCTTAACCTGGACTTCCTGACCCTCAGCCAGAACGTCCTCGGGCTTGCCGATGCGCTTGTTAGCGATCTGAGAAATGTGGATCAGACCGTCAACACCGGGGATGATCTCAGCGAATGCGCCGAAGGTCATCAGCTTAACGATCTTAGCGTCCACAACATCGCCCACATTGTAGCCGGTCATGAACTTGTTCCAGGGATTCATCTCTGCCGTCTTGTAGCCCAGAGAGATCTTGTGCTTCTCAGCATCCAGAGCGATCACATAAACATCGATCTCGTCGCCTACGGAAACAACCTCAGCGGGAGTCTTGATGCGGTTCCAGCTCAGCTCGGAAACGTGAACCATGCCGTCCACACCGCCGATGTCCACGAATGCGCCGTAAGAAGTCAGAGACTTAACAGTGCCGTGGTACTTTGCGCCAACCTCGATCTCGCTCCAGATCTTCTCCTGAGCAGCCTTACGGGTCTCAGCGGTCACAGCACGGATAGAGCCGATGACACGACGGCGAGCACGGTTGACCTCGGTGATCTTCATCTGAACAGCCTGGCCGACCATAGCAGCCATGTCGCCGCCCTTAGCAACACCGGACTGGGAAGCGGGGATGAATACACGGATGCCCTTAATGGTAGCAACCAGACCACCCTTGTTCTCCTCGGTGATGGTAGCGTCTACAACAGCCTTCTCTTCACACCATGCAGCCAGATCGTCCCAGATCTTCATGCCGTCCAGCTTCTTCTTGCTCAGCTGGCAGGTGCCTTCCTGATCGTTAACGCGAACAACGAATACCTCGATCTCGTCGCCAACCTTCAGAATGTCCTCGGGCTTTACAGAAGGATCAGCGCTGACTTCGTCATAGGGAATGTAACCAGCGTGCTTAGTGCCCAGATCGATCTGAACTTCGGTGGTACCGATACCGGTAACGATGCCAAGAACCTTATCTCCTGTATTTAAAGTTTTGATGGACTGCTCCAGAAGTGCCTCAAAGCTTTCCTCCTGTACAGCCTCAACATTAGTAATTTCGCTCATAGTCTTGTTGACCTCCTTTATAATCCACGCTGGAGTCGACGCTCCGGCAGTGATTCCAACATCAGATACACCGCTGAAAAACTCGGGATTCAGCTCCGTGGCATTATCCACCAAAACGACCCGATCGCAGTGCTCCCGACAAATCATAGCAAGGCGGCCTGTGTTGGAACTGCTTACGTCTCCTACAACGACCATGGCCTGACAAATCTTACTTAATTTTGCCGCTTCACTTTGTCGAGATTCAGTTGCTTTACATATTGTATCAAAAATTTTTAAGTTAGTAAACATTTTTTTCGCGATTTCAACGCACATTTTCCACAAATTTTCCGTGGATGTGGTTTGGCAAACCATGCATATTGCCAAATCCTCGGGATTTGGCAAGGTTTTTGCCCAGTTTTCCAGTTCCTCCGGGGTCTGGAAGATGTGACATTGATCGCACCAACCGGCAATGCCCTCCACCTCCGGATGGTCTCGAGTGCCGATGATCACAGGCAATGCGCCCTCGGCACAGGCATTGCTCACAATGCCGTGAATGCGCTTTACGAAGGGACAGGTGGCATCCACAATTTTAGCGCCGGTGGCCTCCAGCTGCTCATAGACTTTACGGGTCACGCCATGGGAACGGATGATCACCGTCATATCCGGTTTCGCCTGGGAAGGATCGTCAATGACCTGCACACCCATTTCCCGGAATCTGCCTACCTGGTGGCGGTTATGGATGATAGGCCCCAGGGTCGCCACGGTTTGACCTTGCCGGGCGGCTTCTTCCACCAAGCCCACAGCACGATCCACACCAAAGCAGAAGCCTGCACTTTTTGCTACGGTTACACTCATAGAGGGATCTTCTCCCCGATGATCTTCTTCATGGCGGCTACCACACCGTCAATATCCAGATTGGAAGTATCCAACTTCACGGAATCACGGCACATCTTCAGGGGTGCTACCTCACGGTGGGTATCCTGGTAGTCACGCTGCTGGATCTCCTGGAGTACCTTATTAAAATCTGCCTTCTGACCCTTGGCATTCAGCTCATCGCAACGGCGCTTTGCACGCACCGCAGGATCTGCGGTCAGGAAGATCTTCACCGTTGCCTTGGGCAGTACCACAGTGCCAATGTCACGGCCGTCCATGACCACATTGTGCTTCTTTGCCACATCTCTCTGCATATCCAGCAGCATGTCACGGACAATGGCATGAGCAGAGACCAGGCTGGCCTTCTGGGAGATCTCCTGGGTACGGATATCGTCGGTCACGTCCATACCGTTCATGATCATGTGCTGCTTACCGTCCTCGTCGTACTCGATTTCTACGGTCAGTTCATCAATATAACGGGTCACACCGTCAATATCCTTAGGGCTTACACCCCACAGATCCAGAAAATATGCTACGGTGCGGTAAATAGCACCGGTATCCACATAGTAATAGCCCAGTTCTGCCGCAAGGCGACGGGCAATGGTGCTTTTACCTGCACCGGCAGGGCCGTCAATGGCAATGGAATAAGTTTTAGACATAATAATAGCCTCTTTTCGTATTTTAATCGCCTGCCTCCCCTGTAGGGGAGGTGACCCGAAGGGGCGGAGGGGTGTGCAGAGGTTAGATTTCTAACACCCCTCAGTCACCTACGGTGACAGCTCCCCTACGAGGGGAGCCTTTATTTTGTTCTTAATTGGGATAATGCGGCGGCTTCGCGGGCAACCACTTCTTCCGGGGTCAGACCCAGCTTTGCGCCCACCTGCTGGGGTGTCATGGGTGCGCCGCCCTCCAAACCGTAACGTAGCGTCAGCAGTTTGGCATCCGCCTCAGACAGGTTAGACAGCAATTCCATGATCCGCTGACGCATCTGGAAATAGGCTGTATCCTCTACTGCCTGTTCCGCTTCCTCGGGAGTATCCTGGGTTTCCTCCGGCTGCTTCACACGGTTGAGATTCCGGGCATTTTGTACCATATCTGCCACCACAGCCGCTTGCGCCGGGGTAATATGCATGGCTTCGGCAATTTCCTCCAAGGTGGGGTTTCTGCCCAGTTCTGTCAGCAGCTGCTCGTCCACACCCCGGTAATCCTCCAGAGCCTGCCGTAGCTTCTGTCCCACACCGGCCGCATGCGCCTGTACCACCACGGCGCTGACCATACCGCTATGGATGGCACGGTCACGGAAAGCTTCCAGATCGCCCTGGGTATAGGCAAAAAGTTTCTGCCACAGGTGCATACTGCCCTCCTGGATCAGATCCAGCATCAGCACACCCTTACCGGCATAGGACTCTGCCAGTTCCACCACACGGCTCAAGCACAGGTTCATCACCTGCATATACACGGGATTTTCGGAGTCTTCCTTCCGGTTGGCTTCCTGCAGCGCATCCGCCAAAACAGGCAGATCACCGCAAGCAGGCAACAATGCCAATTCTTCCAGATACAGCCGCAGAGGGTCGTTTTCCTCCAAAGCACCGGGTAGTGCTTTTTCCGCCACCAGCTGCGCTTCTCTGCGCAGGCGCACATGGGTCTGGGAATCCACCGCAAATACAGGCAGATCCTCCAGGCTGATCGCTACGCCCTTGGCTTCCAGCCCTTCCAGGGCTTCATAGATACTCTCATCGCTTTCCCCATCCAACCGGGCAAGCAATTCCGACACAGGCAGCCGCTCTCCTGCATGGCAGGCATCGAGCAGTATCTGCACCGGATCGTCAAAGGTAAATTCCATCATATTCATTCGTTCAAAAAGTCCTCCAAGCCAAGACCTGCGCTGCGTTTTTGCAGCTTTTGCAAGGCCTCTTTTTCGGTCTGTCTGGCACGCTCGCCGGAGATGCCCAATTTCTGACCGATCATATCAAAGGTATAACAAGTACCATCGGCAAAACCGAATCGCAGGTCAATGACCTGCCGCTGACGCTCTGTGAGCTGATCCAGCAGATGGTGCATGGTGTTTTCCAATTCCTTACGCACCAATTCCTCCTGGGGCTGGGGCGCATGGATATCTTCCAGCAGCATTTGCAGGCTGTCCTCGCCCTCACCGGCAGGTACATCCAGACTGCACACCTCCGGCAACAATGCCAGGTACTCCTCCACCTTGCTTTTATCCATATCCGCACGCAAGGCGATCTGCTCAGAATCCGGCTCATATTCCAGCTCCTGCCGCAGTTGATTCTGGGCAAACAGGATCTTCCGCAACCGCTCTGCCGCACGGACAGGCACACGGATCAGACCGCTGTGATTGAGGATACAACGGGTCACACCCTGCCGAATCCATTTGGTGGCATAGGTAGAAAATCGCACATCCCGGGTATAATCAAATTTCCGGGCAGCAAACAGAAGGCCAATACTTCCCTCCTGGATCAGATCCATCAAAGGAACTCCTCTGCCGGTATACTCCTTGGCAATGGACACCACCAGGCGCAGATTACCGGTGACCATGGCACGGATAGCATCCTCGTCACCGGCGGCACAGGCTTTTGCCAGCCGGATCTCCTCCTCCGGGGTCAGCAAGGGGTTACTGCGGATCTGCTGCAGGTAGTGCTTCATTTCCTCAGTTTCTTGGGGCTCTTTTGCAAGAAGCATAACGCTCATTGTTGCGTTCCCTTTCTTTCTTTCAGCTTATTGCGAAATGCCAGCAGATCCTCATCGCTGGTCACAGACTTGCTTTCATGCTGGGTCTGCACCGTCCGCACGCAATCCCGGAAGGATGCCTCGCTGACAGGTCCGGTCTGCCGTTGGGAAATGGCAGACAAATGGTTCATCTCCTCCGCTGTCATATCCGCCAGCACGCTCAAGGAGACCTCCAAGCCCTGCTTGTAACGGTCAAGCAGCTGGGCATAGACTCTGCCCAACAGCTCCACAGAGAAGTCCTCTGCTTTCAAGCTACCTGCTTGATCCAACATCGCAGGCTCTCTGAGGATCTGCGCCAGGATTCCCTCCTCTGCCATGGCAGATTTCACATTGTCATAGCGAATGGTACGGGATTTGGGCTGCAATGCCTTCACAGGTGCCAAGTCAATGGCTTCCTGCTGCTTTCTCTGTTTATTCTGACGACGCTTATAGGCCTTTGCGATCTCCAGCTTCATGGTCTCAAAGCTGACCTTGGCGGCCTCCGCCACTCGGTTACCATAGACCTCTCGCTGGGCAGCGCTGCCCAAGCTGCTGATCAGATCTGCAGCTTCCTGCATGAACTTCACACGCTGGTCGTCAATATTCAAATCATAATTGCCACGGATGGCACTTAGCTGGTACTCCACCCGGTTGGTAGAGCCGTCCAGCAGCATTTTGAAGCGATCTGCGCCAAATTTTTGCAGGTAATCGTCCGGATCCATGCCGTCGGGGATCTGCAAGACCTTCACATGGATGCCTGCTTTTTCCAGCATCGGGATGGCTCGACGGGTTGCCTTTTGACCGGCAGAATCTCCGTCATAGAGCAGAATCACCTGCTCTGCATAGCGGCTGATCAAAGTGGCCTGCTCTTCGGTCAAGCTAGTGCCCAGAGAAGCCACCGCATTGTCGAAACCATACTGGTGCATGGTCACCACGTCAATATTGCCCTCCACCAGGATCAGATAGCCCAGCTTGGTCTTTTTGGCCAGATTCAAACCAAAGAGGTTTTTCCGCTTATTGAAAATCACGGTTTCGTTGGAGTTTAAGTATTTGGGCTTGGAATCGTCCAGCACACGGCCGCCAAATCCCACCACATTACCCCGCACATCAATGATGGGGAACATGAGTCGGTTACGGAAACGGTCATAAATACGGCCGTTCTTTTCGCCCACCAGATCGGCGGCGATCAGCTCCTGGTCGGTGTAGCCCTTGGCCTTCATGGCGGTCACCAGGCTATTCCAGGAATTGGGAGCAAAGCCTATACCGAACCGGGTAATGATACTCTTGGACAGACCACGCTTTTGGGTATATTCCAAACATTCCTTGCCCTCAGGGCTATACAAGGCAGCATGGAAGAAACGACCGGCTTCCTTCATCAGCGCCCACAGACGTTCCTGCTGACGGTAGCGGCTTTGGTACTGCTCATCCTCCGGCACTTCCATGCCAGCACGCTTTGCCAGGGCACGCACCGCATCCGGATAGCTCAGACCTTCCAGTTCCATCATGAAATTGATCGCTCCGCCGCCCTTATGACAGCCGAAGCAATAGTAAATGCCCTTGTCCGGGGCTACGGAGAAAGAGGCAGTCTTTTCTCCATGGAAGGGACACAGGCCAAACATATTCGAGCCGGATCGCTTTAGGGTCACATACTGACCCACCACATCCTCAATGGGGTTACGCGCCACCAATTCGTCAATAAACGAAGGGGGAAATGCCATGGAAAACGCCTCCTTTCCGTTGTTTTTTAAAAGAATTTTATTCTAAGTCCTCGTAACGCTTGATTTCCATCTTCATGCGCACAAAGGACAATACGCACATCACCAGCCAGATGTACACCTGGATCTGAAAAGGCCAGGCTTTCATAACACTATCCGGCAACAATGCAATACCGGTGACACACAGGGAGACAATACTAAAAACAAAGATCGCCTTGATCGTTCCCAGGGCTTGGGAGCGGTAATAGCAAATGGTAAGTATCAGCGTATACACAAATACGATCAGCACCATGGGGCAAATATTGGTCAGAATATTGGTATTGGGCGGATTCAGAAAATTCCGCAACACATACTGATCCAGATCCATCATAGGATACATGGGAATCAAGCACAGGACCAATGCCACCGCAGGCACTGCGATCAACAGGGCACTGCAAATTTTATCCCATAGGGTATCATCACGCATACAGGGTTCTCCTTTTTTGTAATCAGTTCATTATAGCACAAAAATATGGGTTTTTCCAGCCTGTAAATAAATAATTTACATTTTTTCCACAGGAAATGCACGGTATTCCTGTCCAATCTCCATAGCCTCCACCGTACCGGCGGTCATATCGGTCAATTTATCCAGAAATGCCTGGGTCTTGCCCTCTGCCATTAGGATCTCCATCTCCACCTCAGCGGTAAACTGGGTATCCCGGATCACACCCTCGAAGGCGGCGATCTCCAGTTTTACACGGTCATAGAAATTGTAAGGACAGGGCAAATACAGCACCGTCCACACACGCTTCATGGATTTTCCGGCCGCATCCAGGGCGATCTTTGCGCCCTTGGTATAGGCTCTGACCAGACCGCCTGCGCCCAGCAAAATGCCGCCAAAATACCGGGTCACCACGCACACCACATTGTACACCTGCTCTCGCTGGAGCACCTGCATCATGGGATTACCTGCCGTGCCGCCGGGTTCGCCGTCATCAGAAAAGCGCATAGCACCGTCACGGATCACATAAGCCCAGCAGTTGTGGGTGGCATCGTAATGCTGTTTTTTCATTTGCTGGATCTTTTCCAGGGCCTCTTCTTCCGTTTCCACCGGCCAGACTCTGCCAATGAATCGGGATTTCTTCTCAATAAATTCATCTTCACCGAAATCGGTTGGCACCAGATATTCGTCCAAGATCATCTCTCCTCGGTGATATAGTCTTTTAGTCTGCCGTACAAAATGGGGTCTACAATGGTTTCCACCAGAATGCCCTCCCCTGTATAGTCCACATTCAGCACCTGAGCGCCCGAATGGAGGGTATCTACCATGCCGCCCATGGCATAGGGCAAGCAAACCACAATATGGTGACGGCCTTGATCCAGGGCATTTTCAATGGCCTGCAGCAGCTTATCCATGCCCACACCCAGCTTGGCGGACATTTTTACCACATCTTCACCGATGGGGATGTCCTCGGGGCTGACCAGTTCTGCCTTATTATAGCATTGCAGAACCTTTGTTCCGGGCTTTGCCAGCTTGGCGATCAAGCTGTCCACCACGGAAATATGCTCCTGGCGGTTGGGATCTGCCGCATCGATCACGTGCAACAGCAGGTCGGCATATTCCAGTTCCTCCAAAGTGGCGCGGAATGCGTCCACCAGATGGTGGGGTAATTTTGCAATAAAGCCTACGGTATCCGACAGGATCACATCCAGATTATCAGACACAGTCAGCTGTCGGGATGTGGTATCCAGGGTATCAAACAAACGGTTATTGGCAGGAATGCCCGCATTGGTCAATTGGTTCAAAAGCGTAGATTTACCGGCATTGGTATAGCCCACAATCGCCACCACAGGCACGGAGTTTTTCATCCGCCGTTCCCTCTGAACACCACGCACCTGGCGCACCTGCTCCAATTCATGCTCTAGTCGGCTGATCCGTTCCCGGATATGACGGCGGTCAGATTCCAGCTTGGTCTCACCGGGACCTCGTGTGCCGATACCACCGCCCTGTCGGGACAGGCTCTTTCCCATACCGGACAGACGGGGCAGCAAATATTTATACTGTGCCAGTTCCACCTGCAAGCGGCCTTCCCGGGTCTTGGCTCGCTGGGCAAAAATATCCAGGATCAAGGCACTGCGATCCAGCACCGTTACCCCAAGGATCTCCTCCAGGGCACGGATATGACCGGGAGACAATTCATTATCAAACACAGCCATGGTGGATTCCGTGGCTTCAATGAGCATACGCACTTCCTGGGCTTTGCCCTCACCGATAAAGCTGTGGGAATCGGGGGTATGGCGATTTTGCAAGACCTTGGCTGTGCAGAAACCGCCGGCGGTCTCCAGCAAGGCCTCCAGCTCTTCCAATGTTTCATCGGTGGCGGTCTGCGCCTTGGTGAAGCAATCTGCATTCAGACCCACCAGTACCGCCCGCTCCTGTTTGGTTTCAAAAGTAGATTCCATGTATCCTCCATAAATTCCAATTTATCGGGCCGTAGCACGGCCAGGCAATACGCACAAACGCTGGGCAATCATCTTTATTTCCCTAACCCGCCCGGTGTCGTTTCTGCCTCAAGCCCTTATGGTTATTGATATATAGCGTTACCGGGCGGGTTTGGGCAAAAACGATTACCACCCAGAGTTAACGCGTATTGGGATGAAACGCCCATGCGTTTCAAATTGGAATGTGGCAATATTTTTGTTATTATACCACATCTTTGGGGTGCTAGGCAACAAAAAAATCCGCATCCTTGCGGATACGGATTTTTAAGTTTCTTACTTCAAGTTGAAGCGCTTGTTGAAACGGTCAACACGTCCACCGGTGTCAACCAGCTTCTGCTTGCCGGTATAGAAAGGGTGGCACTTGGAGCAGATCTCAACGCGGATCTCCTTCTTAGTAGAACCGGTAGTAAAGACGTTGCCACAGGCGCAACGGATGGTGGTCTGCTCGTAGTTAGGATGGATGCCTTCTTTCATGTTGTTCACCTCTTTCTTCTGAGCTAAAAGGGCGCAATTGCCCTAGCAAATCTTTTATCGCTGGGATATAATAACACACTTGTTTCCAGAATGCAAGTATTTTTTTCAGAATTTCCAGTTTTTATTTCCAATTTATCTTTCTGTCCCGAAAATAATACTCCCGATCCCGGTCATTGATGGGGCGAAGCACCTTACAGGGATTACCCACAGCCACCACATTGGCAGGAATATCCCGAGTCACTACACTGCCTGCGCCAATGACGGAGTTATCACCAATGGTCACACCGGGCATCACCAGCACACCGGAGCCCAGCCAGCAATTCTTGCCTATATGCACCGGCATATTAAACTGCAAGCCCTGCATACGCAGTTCCGGCACAATGGGATGCCCCGCTGTGGCAATGACCACATTGGGTCCCAGCTTGGTGCGATCTCCAATATAGATATGGGTATCATCCACCAAAGTCAAATTAAAATTGGCGTAGACATGGTTGCCCAGGTGGACAAACTTTCCGCCCCAGTTAGCGTGCAAGGGAGGTTCAATATAGCAATCTTCCCCGATTTCGGCAAACATTTCTTTTAGCAATGCCTTCCGCTGTTCCGGCTGGGTGGGACGGGTCATGTTGTAATCGTACAATCGATCCAGGCACAGGGTCTGCTCACGGGCGATTTCCTCATCCGCGCCGTCGTAGATCTCACCGCTGTGCATCTTTTGCCAGGTATCCATATCAGAATGCCCAGTTGCCGTTACGGAAGATGGGAACGATCTTGCCGTCACGGGTGGTCGCATCAATATTCATGCTGTCACAGCCGATCATAAAGTCCTCATGAACCATAGAATCGTTAATGCCCATCTCACGGCACTGCTCCAGGGTCAGATCATGGTGACCCTCGATGGTGTCGGCAAAGCCCATGCCCACAGCCAGGTGGCAAGCGGCATTCTCGTCAAACAGGGTATTATAGAACAGCAGTCCGCTTTCGCAAATGGGGCTCTTCTGAGGTACTAAAGCGCACTCGCCCAGGTAGGCGGCGCCTTCGTCCATGGTCAGCAAGGTGTGCAGCAGCTCAGCGCCCTTTTCCGCACCGGACTCCACCACCTTGCCGTTTTCAAACTTCATATAGAAATTCTCGATCAGCTGACCCTGGTAGCTTAGGGGCTTGGTGGAATACACGATACCCTCCGCCTTGCCCTTCATGGGAGAAATGAAGCATTCCTCGGTAGGAATGTTGGGATTGTAGTAAATGCCCTGGCGGCTGGTCTCACCACCACCGGCAAAACGAGCCTGGGGAATCATACCCACGGTCAGGTCAGTGCCGTTGTCGGCGGTGTAGTGCAGGCTTTCAATGCCCAGGCTGTTGAGGTAATCACAACGAGCCTTCAGCTGGGCATTATGCTCCTGCCATGCCTTCACAGGATCTTCGTTTACACGAGAAGTGGACAAAATGGCCTCCCACAGCTTTTCCACCGCCACAGATGCACGGACACCGGGGAACACCTTCTTAGCCCAGGCGATGCCGGGAACGGCTGCAATACACCACTGCTGTTTACCCTCACGCTCATCGATATAGGGCTTCAAAATGGGATAGCTCAGCTTTCTGGCCTTTGCCAGCTTGTCCATACGCACACCCTTCAAGCCATCGGGATCTTCAGAGATCAAATGGATACGGCAAGGCAGGGTGTCGCAATAATGCTGCTGACGTGCCTGCTGCCACTGGGGTACATCACCCAGGGTCTTAACAGATTGGTAGCGGCTATGGATCTTCTGCAGGGGCTGGTAGTTCCACAGGACAGTTACCAGCTTAGCCTTGGCCTTATATGCCTCTTCCACCACCATCTGGACAAACTCCGGCTGATCCAGATCTGCATGGATCAGCACTTCCTGACCCTTCTGCACATTCACGCCCACACGGACAATGAGTTTTGCGTATTCTCTTAAAATTGTCTTTTTCATGGAATAACTCCTTGTATTTATTTTTTACTAATCATAACAAATGAACGGAAAATCGTCAATGAGGCATTGCAAATTTTTCTGATTGATATATAATAAACGCAATAAACGCAAATTCCAATTTGTCGTTCCACTTCGTAGGGGCGGATATTATCCGCCCGGTGATTTTGTCATAACAAAATCACATTGCCGCAAGGCGATAATCCAATTTATTTCTGCGAAATTCCAATCATTTGTATGCAAATGATTGGGCGGGCGGTTAATAACCGCCCCTACAGCGCATCGAAATGACAGTGCGATAAATTGGTCTTTCTCAAACAGCATGGAGGATATTTGTATGCTTTCCAAAGCGGAATTTCATAGATTGATTGAAAATGGCATGCATTTTTTGGATGGTGCAACCGGATCAAATTTGCAGAAAATGGGTATGCCCCGGGGTTGCTGTACTGAAAAATGGGTACTGGATAACCCGGAGAAGTTGATCAGCCTGCAACGGCAATATTTTGAGGCCGGTTCGCAAATTCTATACGCACCCACTTTCCAGGCACAACCCATTGCGCTGGAACGAGTGGGTTTAGAAAAGGAAACGGAAGCCATCAACGCAAAGCTGGTGGCTCTGAGCAAAGAAGCCGCACCCAATGCCCTCATTGCCGGTGATCTGACCACCCTGGCTGTATATACCGACAGCTGGGATGAAAATAATTTTGATTTATTGGTAGAAAACTATCGCCGCCAGATCCGTGGACTCATAGACGGCGGCGCAGATCTGCTGGCCGCAGAGACCCTCATGTACCCCCAGGAAGCAGAAGCCATTTTTACCGCCGCAGAATTAGAAGGCGCAGGTGCAGTTTTATACACCTTCACCATGCAGTCGGATGGTGCTCTGTTCTCCGGTATGGACGGCATTAAGGTTTTGAAGAATCTGGAAGATGCCGGCGCAGCCGCCGTAGGCTTTAACTGTGTGGCTGCGGATAATCTCACCGCAGGATTAGTCGCCAAAATGCGGCGCAGCATTCGCATTCCCCTGGTCTGCAAGCCCAATGCAGGAAATCCGGTGATCGGTGAGGATCAACTCCCCCACTACCCTATGAAACCTGCGGAATTTGCCCAAATCTGCAAAGATTGCATAGACATGGGCGCATCCCTCATTGGTGGTTGTTGTGGTACTACGCCTGCGCATATAAAAGCATTGACGAAGTCAATTCATAACTTGCAAAGCAATCATAACTGATAACTTGGCAAAGCCAATCCTAACTTGCACGTTCATCCGTGTCACACAAGCGCAAGTTATCAGTTTAGAGTTATGAATTTGCCTATGGCAAATGTTATGAGAAAGCCTTTGGCTTTCGTTGAAAAAAGTATAAAAAGGAGGGCGATTGCCCTCCTTTTTATACTTTTTCAATAGCCTGTGCCAGGTCGGCAACCAGATCTTCTGCATTTTCCAGGCCACAGCTTAGACGGATCAGGTCTGCGCCAACACCGGCAGCATCCAGCTGCTCGTCGGTCATCTGGCGGTGGGTTGCGGAAGCCGGGTGCAGACAGCAGGTACGGGAGTCTGCCACGTGGGTCTCGATAGAACCCAGCTGCAAATGCTTCATAAAGGTCTCAGCGGCCTTTCTGCCGCCCTTCAGACCGAAAGCGATGACACCGCAAGAGCCATTGGGCATATACTTCTGTGCCAGGTCGTAATACTTATCGGTCTTCAGACCGCAGTACTTGACCCAGGCAACCTTCTCATTGCTCTGCAGGAATTCTGCAATAATCTGGGCATTGCTGCAATGTTGCTTCATGCGGAAAGGCAGGCTTTCCAGACCCAGATTTAGATAGAATGCGCTCTGAGGAGACTGGATAGAACCCAGATCACGCATCAGCTGTGCAGTAGCCTTAGTGATGAATGCACCCTCCAGACCGAAACGCTCGGTGTAGGTCACACCATGATAGCTGTCATCGGGGGTACACAGGCCTGGGAACTTGTCGGGATACTTGGTCCAATCGAACTTACCGCTGTCTACGATACAGCCGCCCACAGCCACACCATGACCATCCATATATTTGGTGGTGGAATGGGTGACGATGTCTGCGCCCCACTCAAAGGGACGGCAGTTAATGGGGGTTGCGAAGGTATTGTCAATGATCAGAGGCACACCGTTGGCATGGGCAACCTTGGCGAATTTCTCAATATCCAGCACAGTCAAGGCAGGATTGGCAATGGTCTCGCCGAAGAGTGCCTTGGTGTTGGGCTTGAAGGCCGCCTGCAGTTCTTCCTCGGTCGCATCGGGATCTACAAAGGTCACCTCAATGCCCATACGCTTCATGGTCACACCCAGCAAATTGAAGCTGCCGCCATAGATGGCAGAGCTGGATACGATATGGTCACCGCAGGAAGCGATGTTGAACAGGGCATAGAAGTTAGCCGCCTGGCCGGAGCCGGTGAGCATAGCGGCCGTACCACCCTCCATGGCCGCAATTCTGGCGGCTACCATGTCACAGGTGGGGTTTTGCAGACGGGAGTAGAAATAGCCGGATGCTTCCAGGTCGAACAGCTTGCCCATATCCTCAGAAGTGGCATATTTAAATGTGGTGCTCTGCACAATGGGCATTTGACGGGGTTCGCCGCTGGCAGGAGAGTAACCTGCCTGGATGCACAGAGTTTCCATGTGAAGTTTCTTATCCATAAATAACACCTCGTTTTTTGTAATAGCTGTATTGTAATTCAGCCAGGGAATTTTGTCAATGAGAGACTGGAAGAAAAGAAGCAATGTAGGGGCCGATTGAGGCACATCGGCCCTTTGTACATATCGGTTGTCGGTGGGCCGATGTGCCTCAATCGTCCCCTACTCTTATATTTCCTTTACCAATTCAGACAGATCTTTGCGTTTCTTGGGACGGATGGTTTCCTCCTTGGCATAACCCAGGGTAATCACCAGACGGACAGGATGCTCCAAACCACAAATTTCACGGATCTTTTTATCATCCAACCATCCCAAAATACAGGTACTCAACCCCTGGGCGGTGGCTTCGGCGGTCAGATAGGCGGTGGCGATGCCAATATCAATGGAACGGTAGTCGTTTCCCTTCAATTTTGCGCCTAACGCCGCAGATTTTACATAGGGCATCTCTGACACCACGATCAGAATTGGCGCTTGGGACGCAAATTTATTCATGCCCATACTCTGGGTAGCGGCGGCAACCGCCTTGGCGGTTGCCCCACGGCAGACCGTCAAACGGTAGGGCTGTCCGTTACAGGCAGAGGGAGACAAACGGGCAGCTTCCAAAATAGCCTGCAGTTTTTCCGGCTCTACTTCCCGGCTGTCATAGCTGCGGCAGGACTGCCGATTTTCTGCAATTTCCATAAAGTTCATAGGCTCAACTCCTTTGTATATTCAGCATACACGATTGCATCCGGAATGTCAATTTACATTTAAAATGTATAGAGTACGCATAATGTACAACATAATTTGATAAATATGCAGTTTTTGTATGCATATTGGCATAATTATGAATATTTATACATAATGATTGACTTTTCTATATAATAGATGTATAATTCCTGCATATTGTATGATGAGAGGGATATTTTGTTTTATGACAAATATTTTTATTGACGGCAGTGCCGGTACCACCGGTCTGCGGATCGCTGACCGTTTGGCGCAGCGTCAGGACATTTCCTTGATCAAATTGCCCGATGAATTGCGGAAAGATCCCAATGCCAGAAAGGACGCTATTTGCAGCGCCGATGTGGTATTTTTGTGTCTGCCCGACGATGCGGCGCGAGAGGCTGTGGCATTGGCCGGAGATCACGGTGTAAAGATCATCGACACCTCCACCGCCCACCGCACCAATCCTGCATGGGCATACGGTTTCCCGGAGCTGACCGGTCTGCGGGAAAAAATCCAAAATTCCAACCGCATTGCCAACCCCGGCTGTCATGCCAGCGGTTTTGTGGCGCTGGTTGTGCCCCTGGTAGAAAAAGGCATTCTGGCAGCAGATACAGCTTTGACCAGCTTTTCTCTCACCGGTTATTCCGGCGGTGGCAAGCAGATGATCGCCCAGTACGAAAGTAGTGAACGTGATCCCCTGCTGAAGGGTCCCCGTCAGTATGCGCTGACCCAGCAGCACAAGCATCTGAAAGAAATGGTTGCTTTGTGCCATCTGGAGACAGCTCCGGTATTTTGCCCCATTGTAGGTGATTTCTACAGCGGTATGGAGGTAACCGTACCTCTGTTCGCCAAGGATATCCGTGGCACAGCCCAGGACATCCGTCAGCTATATGCCGAATACTATGCCAAGGGTTTGGTAAGATACACAGATGCCACCGATCCGGACGGTATGCTCAGCGCAGCTGCCTATTCCGGTCGTGACGATATGCAAGTGGGTGTGTATGGCAACGAAGACAGAATCTTGCTGACCGCCAGATTTGACAATCTGGGCAAGGGTGCTTCCGGTGCCGCCATCCAAAACATGAATATTCTGCTGGGGCTGGATGAAGCCACAGGCTTGAATGTATGAGAGAGGTAGAGAGTATGAAAATGATCACAGGCGGCGTTTGTGCCGCAAAGGGCTTTCGTGCCAACGGTATTCATTGCGGCATCCGCCGCAATCACAGCAAGAAGGATCTGGCTTTGATCCTCAGTGATGTGCCTGCCACCGCCGCTGCGGTGTACACCACCAATCTGGTGAAGGGCGCACCTTTGACCGTGACTAAGGAAAACATTGCCAACGGTATCGCACAGGCGGTGATCTGCAACAGCGGCAACGCCAACACCTGCAACGCCAATGGCATCCAGATCGCCCAGGATATGTGCGCTTTGGTAGAAAAGCACACCGGTATTTCTGCCGGTGATGTGGTTGTGGCTTCCACCGGTGTGATCGGACAGCCTCTGTGCATCGATCCCATTGCACAGGGTATGGATGCGCTGGTAGAAGGTCTGTCCTATGAAGGCAGCGAGAATGCTGCCCAGGGCATTATGACCACCGACACCACTAAGAAGGAAGTAGCTGTGGAGTTCACCCTGGGTGGCAAGACCTGCCGTATGGGCGGCATCGCCAAGGGCAGCGGTATGATCCACCCCAACATGGCAACTATGCTGGTATTCATCACCACCGATGCTTCCATTTCCCGGGAAATGCTTCAGAAGGCGCTGTCCTCTGATATTACTGCCACCTTCAACATGCTGAGCATTGACGGTGACACCTCCACCAATGATATGGTCACCGTGCTGGCAAACGGCATGGCCGGCAACGAAACCATTACCGCTGAAGGCGAGGATTTCAACACCTTCATGCAGGCACTTAACTCCATCACCGTGGCTCTGTGCCGTATGATCGCCGGTGACGGCGAGGGCGCAACCAAGCTGTTAGAGTGTATTGCCACCGGCGCTGATACTTTGGAAGCTGCCAAGACTGCCGCTAAGAGCGTGATCTGCTCCAGCCTGCTGAAGGCCGCCATGTTCGGTGCAGATGCCAACTGGGGTCGTGTGCTGTGTGCCATCGGCTACAGCGGTGCAGATGTGGATGTGAATAAAGTAGGAGTTTCCTTCCGTTCCAATGCCGGTACTGTGGAAGTCTGCAAGGACGGCGCAGGTGTCCCCTTCAGCGAAGAGGAAGCTAAGAAGGTGCTTTTGGAGAAGGAAATTGAAATTCTCATTTCCCTGGGTGACGGTCCGTTCGGTGCTAAGGCATGGGGCTGCGACCTGACTTACGATTATGTGAAAATCAACGGCGATTACAGAACCTGAGGTGAACACTATGGATAAGGAATTTACCAATGCACAACGGGCGGAGGTTTTGACCGCTGCCCTGCCCTATATTCGTAATTACACCGGCAAGCTGGTGGTGATCAAATACGGCGGCAATGCCATGGTCAATGAGCAGCTGAAGCAACAGGTCATGGAAGACATCGTGCTTTTGTGGCTGATCGGTGTGAAGGTGGTACTCATCCACGGCGGCGGCCCCGAGATCAGCGGTATGATGAAGAAGGTTGGCAAAGAGCCCAACTTCATCAACGGCCTGCGTGTTACCGACAAGGAGACCATTGACATTGTCCAGATGGTACTGGCAGGCAAGGTCAACAAGGATCTGGTAAACCTCTTGCAGACCAAGGGCGGTCATGCCATCGGTCTGTCCGGTTTGGATGGCGGCATCATTGAAGCCGTGACCAAGAATCCCGAGTTAGGCTTTGTAGGTGAGATCACCAAGATCCGCTCTAAGCCCATCCACGATATTCTGGAAAAGAATTACATCCCGGTGATTTCCACCATCGCCAGCGACCGCCAGGGTAACACCTATAATATTAACGGTGATACCGCCGCCGCCTACATTGCCGGCGCATTGGGCGCAGAGCGTCTGATCATGATGACCGACATTGCAGGTATTCTGGAAGACAAGGACGACCCCTCCACTTTGATTCCTCACATCACCGTTTCTGAGGCAAAGAAGCTCTATGACAGCGGTGTGATCTCCGGCGGCATGATCCCCAAAGTGGATTGCTGCATTGAGGCGCTGGAACAGGGCGTTAAGAATGTGACCATCATGGATGGTCGTATCCCCCACTCCATTTTGATGGAGCTGCTCACCGACGAGGGTGCAGGTACCATGGTCATGAAAGGATAAGCTATGAACTCTATCACTTCCATTGATAAAGAATATGTGGCCGGTACATACGGCAGATTCCCTGTGGAACTGGTCAGCGGTCAAGGCAGTATTCTCACCGGCTCTGACGGCAAGCAGTACATTGATATGGGCTCCGGCATCGGTGTGACCGCCTTTGGTACGGCAGATCCCCAATGGCTGGCGGCTGTGACCGCACAGGCCGGCAAGCTGCAGCACGTTTCCAATCTGTATTATACCGAGCCTTGCGCCTTGCTTGCCAAGGCATTGTGCGAAAAGACCGGCATGAAGAAGGTGTTCTTCTCCAATTCCGGTGCAGAAGCCAACGAATGTGCCATTAAGGTAGCAAGAAAATACTCCGCAGAGAAAAAGGGCGAGGGCTGCTACACCATCGTCACTTTGAAAAATAGCTTCCACGGTCGTACTTTAACCACCCTGTCCGCCACCGGTCAGGATCACTACCACGAACTGTTCCAGCCTTTGACTCCCGGCTTTATCCATGTGGATGCCGATGATGTGGAAGGTCTGAAGGTTGCCGTTGCCAGCCATAGTGTAGCCGGTATCATGGTAGAATGTGTCCAGGGCGAAGGCGGTGTGATCCCCGTGAGCCAGGCATTTATGAGCGCTTGCGCACAGATTGCCCAGGAGCAGGACATTCCTCTGATCGTGGACGAGGTACAGACCGGCAACGGCCGTACCGGCAAGCTGTACGGCTATATGCATTACGGCATCTGCCCGGATATCGTATCCACTGCGAAGGGTCTGGGCGGCGGTTTGCCCATTGGCGCAACCATGCTCAGCGAAAAGGTACAGAATGTGCTGTGTCCGGGCGACCACGGTTCTACCTATGGCGGCAACCCTGTGGCATCTGCCGGCGCATTGACCGTGATCCAGCGTCTGGATGAAGCATTCCTGGCACAGGTCAACGAAAAGAGCCAATACATCTTCTCCGCCTTTGAAAACGCAGAGGGTGTGGAAGCCGTGACCGGCAAGGGTCTGATGATCGGCATCAAAACCCTCAAGCCTGCCAAGGATATTGTCATGGAATGCATGGAAAAGGGTGTTCTGTGTCTCACCGCCAAGGATAAGGTGCGGTTGCTGCCGGCATTGAACATCCCCATGGATGTGCTGGAAAAGGCAGTTACCATCATTAAAGAAGCTTGTAAGTAAGAAGGTATATTATGAATTTGAAGAATCAAAGCTTTTTGAAGCTGTTGGATTTTACTCCCGAGGAGATTGGCGGCTTGCTGGAACTGTCCGCCAAGCTGAAGGCTGAGAAAAAGGTCGGTATCCCCCACCGTCTGTGCGCAGGCAAGACCATTGCTCTGCTGTTTGAAAAAACCAGCACCCGTACCCGTTGCGCATTCGAGGTAGCTGCGGCAGATCTGGGCATGACTGCGGTCTATCTGGATTCCTCCGGTTCTCAGATGGGCAAGAAGGAATCCATCGCTGACACCGCCAGAGTGCTGGGTCGCATGTTTGACGGCATTGAGTATCGTGGCTTCGGCCAGGAACTGGTGGAACAGCTGAGCCGGTATGCCGGTGTTCCTGTGTGGAACGGCTTGACCAACGAATTCCACCCCACCCAGATTCTGGCAGATTTTCTGACCATTCAGGAGCATTTCGGTGATCTGAAGGGCAAGAAGCTGGTATACATGGGTGATGCCCGGTATAACATGGGCAATTCTCTTATGGTTGGCTGCGCCAAGATGGGCATGCATTTTGTAGCTTGCGCTCCCGAGAAGTATTTCCCCGATCTGGCCTTGATCGCAACCTGTCAGCAGATTGCCGCCCAGACCGGTGCAACCTTGGAATTCATCACCGATCCCAAGACCGCTGTAGCCGGCGCGCATGTGATCTACACCGATGTGTGGGTGTCCATGGGTGAGCCGGATTCCGTATGGAAAGAGCGTATTGAGGAGCTGTCTGACTATCGGGTGACCCAGGAATTGATGGACACCGCCGGTAAGCAGTGCAAGTTCATGCATTGTCTGCCTGCCTTCCACGATCTGAACACCACCATCGGTCAGCAGATCTATGAAAAATTCGGCATTGATTGCATGGAAGTTACCGACGAAGTTTTCGAAAGCGAGAACTCCATCGTATTTGACGAGGCCGAAAACCGTATGCACACCATCAAGGCAGTTATGGCTGCCACATTGGTATAAAGCAACAGGGGCTACTGCAGAAACTGCAGTAGCCCCATATCCATACCAAAACAAAAACACCATCCAATGGATGGTGTTTAGGCTCGTCCGCGTTGCATTTAGATGGGTTCGAATCCACCACCCTAAATACCCATACCAAAACAAAAACACCATCCAATGGATGGTGTTTGGGGGATGGGGATTCGATTTGCATTTTCTTCCACAGCGGTGAAAGAAAATGAAGGTGTTGCCGCTGTGCGGCAAGCAACGCTCATCCGCGTTGCATTTAGATGGGTTCGAATCCACCACCCTAAATACCCATACCAAAACAAAAAACACCATCCAATGGATGGTGTTTTTGTTTTGGTGGGGGATGGTGGATTCGAACCACCGAAGGCATAGCCAGCAGATTTACAGTCTGTCCCC
>JAFYVL010000019.1 GCA_017549125.1 Oscillospiraceae bacterium
ACAAGCAAATTCAAATTTTCCGCTTTGCCTCCCCTGTAGGGGAGGTGCCCCGAAGGGGCGGAGGGGTGTTGTTAAATCCGCATAAATGTTGGCATTTACACCCCTCAGTCGCTTCGCGACAGCTCCCCTACGAGGGGAGCCTTGTGTGCGATAAATTGGAAATTGGTTGCAAGTTTTGATAAAATGTGATATGATTCTAGAAATGATCTTTTGGAGATGAACAACATGGATTCGTTCCTGAATTACATCACCGTGGATTTGGATGCTTTGCAGGAGAATTTCCGCAAAATCAAGGCAATTTCCGGTGTGCCTGCCATGGCCGTCATCAAGGCAGACGCCTATGGTCATGGTGCTGTGGCCGCCGCCAAAGCTTTGGCCGATGAAGCTGCATTTTTTGGTGTGGCTTCTATTGCGGAGGCCATGGAGCTTCGCAATGCCGGCATCGAAAATCCCATTCTTGTATTAGGCCACATGCCCACCAGCGCATTCTCCCATGCGGTACGGCTGAATGTGCGCCCGGCAATTTTCAACTACGAGGATGCCTGCGCTCTGTCCCGGGAAGCCAAGGCCCAGGGTGTAACCGCCAGCTACCATTTGGTGGCAGACACCGGTATGAGCCGCATTGGTTTCCAGGTCACCGAGGAATCTGCGGATATCTGCGGCAAGATTGCCCAGCTGCCCCATCTGGATTGCGAGGGCATTTTCAGCCACTTCGCCACCGCTGACGAAGCGGATCTCACCGCCGCCCATGCCCAGGCAGATCTGTTCGATCAGTTCTGTCAGATGCTGGAAACCCGTGGTGTCAAGCCCCGAATCCGTCATTTGGACAATTCTGCCGGTATTTTGAATTTTGCCCACCATTATGATATGGTACGGGCAGGCATCATCCTGTATGGTCTTTGCCCCAGCGACGAAGTACCGATCGCACCTGCCGGTCTGAAGCCGGTGCTGAGCTGGAAGGCACAGATCGCACATTTAAAGACCCTGGAAGCCGGCAGAAAGATCAGCTACGGTGGCACTTACACCACCACAGCTCCCACCCGTGTGGCTACCATTCCCGTGGGTTATGCCGACGGCTACCGCCGTTGTCTGTCCGGCAAATTCCATGTGATGATCCGTGGACAAAAAGCCCCCATTCTGGGCAGAGTATGTATGGATCAGCTGATGGTGGACGTGACCCATATCGATGGTGTAACCACCGCTGACACCGTAACCCTGTTGGGCGAAGGCATTACCGCCGAGGAAATGGCACAGACACTGGGTACGATCAATTACGAGATCGTATGCGGCATCAGCCGCCGTGTTCCCAGAGTCTATTTGCATCAAGGACAAGTGGTGGAAACCGTAAATTACCTGTTATAAAAATTGCAGCTACTTCGGTAGCTGCTTTTTGCATATTTTTTGAAAATTGGCGCATATTAGCATACAGAAGAAAAAAGGGAGGATACCCTATGAAAAAGCTTTTGGCAACGCTCTTATTATGCGCTACCCTACTGACCATCTTTACAGGCTGTCAAAAACGGTCTGCCACAGAAAATTCCGCAGACAACGAACTGTCCGGCACTTACTCCGTAACCCTTTGGGTCTCTGAGGTGGATGGTGTGGCGGCGATGACCAAAAAACAGATCGAAGCCTTCCAGACCGCCCATCCGGACATTCAGATCAAAGCTTCCATTGAAGGTGTGGCAGAGGCGGATGCTGCCAATAAGATTTTAACAGATGTGGCTTCCGCTCCGGACATTTATTGCTTCGCCCAGGATCAGCTGGCACGGCTGGTACAGGCCGCGGCGCTGGCCATGCCCGGTCAGCAGGCCCAGCAATTCATCCGTGAAAACAACGATGCCGCCTCTGTGGAAGCCGCCTCCGTGGCAGGTCAGATCTACGCCTATCCTCTGACCGCCGACAACGGCTATTATATGTATTATGACACATCCATCATTTCCAACCCCGACGATCTGGATGCCATCATTGCCGATTGCGAAGCCCACGGCAAGAAGCTCCGTTTTGGTCTGGAAGATGCCTGGTTTATGGCATCGTTCTTCTTTGCCACCGGCTGTCGCTCCCAATGGGATATGAACGCCCAGGGGCAATTCACCGGGGTGCAGGACAATTTTAACTCCCCGGAAGGGCTGATCGCCATGCAGGCCATGCAAAAGCTGTCCCAATCCAAAGCCTATGATGCCAACAATAACATCTTCACCGATGCGGCGGTGGTGATCACCGGCATCTGGAATGCCAATGCCGCCCAAGCCCATTTTGGCAAGAATCTGGGGGCAACGGATCTGCCTTCCTTCACCGTAGATGGCAAAAGCTATCACTTAGGCTCTTTCACCGGTAACAAGCTCATGGGCATCAAGCCCCAATCTGACCCCAAAAAGGCCGCCGTGCTTGCTCTGCTCACCCAATATCTCACAGGAGAAACCTGCCAGCTGGAACGCTATGGACAGTTCCAATGGGGTCCTTCCAATCTGTCCGCCCAGAAATCTCCGGAGGTCGCCAGGAATGTGTCTCTGTCTGCCCTGGCAAAGCAGAAGGAATATGCGGTTTTGCAAGGGCAGATCCACGGCTCTTGGTGGGATATTGCCAAGGTACTGGGTGCGCAGGCCAAGGCCGCCAAGAACACCCAGGATCTGCAGAAAGCCCTAACGGATTACGAAGCTACCATCACAGGACTACTGCCCCATGGAAATTAAGAAACCCAACAGGCTGTTCCGCTGGATAAGGGAGATTCTGGACACCTTCCGGCAAGGCAACTGGGCGGTCAAAACATCCTTTTTTGTATTTGGCGTGGGCAATCTGTATTATGGACAGATTGCCCGTGGTCTGCTGTTTCTACTGTTCCAGATCGTATTCCTGGTGTATATGTTTCTGCCCAGCGGCGGTCTGTACTGGCTGGGCAAGACGAAATTTTTCCAGACCGGCGCCACCGTAGGCGATGTGCAGGGTCACGAGGCATTTCACCCGGTTTACGATACCGCCTACTGGGTACCCGGCGACGATTCCGTAAAGGTTCTGCTTTACGGGCTGTTGACCCTACTGTTCATACTGGCCTTTTTCTGGACATGGCGGCAACAGATCAAGCAATGCCGGCTGTGCATGGACATCACCGCCCGGGGCAAAGGGCTACCCACCGCCGGAGATGACCTCCGGGGGCTGGCTGATCGGGATTTCCACAAGACCTTATTGGCATTGCCGGTGCTGGGCATCCTGTTTTTCACGGTGCTGCCCATTATCTATATGATCCTCATTGCCTTCACCAGCTACGATGCTAACCATGACGGCTACGCCAACCTGTTCACCTGGGTGGGTTTTGACCATTTCAATGCGCTACTGGATTTTGGCACGGGCGGTCTGGGTCTGGCCTTTGGCGAGGTGCTGTCCTGGACGCTGATGTGGGCATTTTTTGCCACCTTCACCAATTACTTTCTGGGAATTCTGGTGGCGGTTCTTATTAACAAACGGGGTATCCGGTTGAAAAAGTTCTGGCGCACGATCCTGGTTTTGACCATTGCCATTCCCCAGTTCGTATCCCTTTTGTATGTGTCACGGCTGTTGGATGCCACGGGATTTCTGGGAAAATTGCTTTTGAAATGGAATCTGATACCAAAGGCCATGCTGGCGGCCAACCAGCTTTCCCTGTGGAGCAATCCCATTGCCGCCCGAATCACCTTGATATTGGTGAATATCTGGGTGGGCATTCCCTATATTATGCTCATTGCCACCGGCATTTTGATGAACATCCCCAAGGATCTGTACGAAGCTGCCCGAATCGACGGCGCAAACAGTTTCCAGCAATATGTGCGGATTACCATGCCCTATATGCTCTTTGTCACAGGGCCTTACTTGCTGACCAGTTTTGTGGGGAATTTGAATAATTTCAACGTGATCTATCTGCTCACCGGAGGCAATCCTCTTAACACCCAGGTGGGTGTGGCCGGAGGGGTGTCCGTAGGCTCTACGGATCTGCTGATCACCTGGCTCTACCGCATGACCCTGGGCAGCGCAGAATCCAAGTATTATCTGGCGTCCTTGATCGGGATTCTGGTATTTCTGGTGGTGGCCATTTTGTCCTTGATCGTTTATAACATGATCCCATCCACCCGAAGCGAGGAGGATTTTCGAGGATGAGCAAAAAAAGCTTGACAAACGCCCTCATATACCTTCTGCTAGCGGCCATGGCGGTGATCTGGCTTTTCCCCTTTGTGGGAATCGTGCTGGAATCCTTTCGGGTGGAGACCCGGGCGCAGGTGGGGTATCTGTTCCCCAAGGAATGGGGTTTGGATAATTATCGGCATCTGTTTCAAAACACCGACTTCCCCCGATGGTTTCTCAACACCGGATTTATGGGGGTGGCCGTGGCGGTTTTACAGACCGTGTTTATTCTGTCCATGAGTTATGCCCTGTCAAGACTGCGGTTTCGTGGGCGACGGTTACTGATGAACAGTATGCTGATTTTAGGTATGTTTCCGGGATTTCTGACGCTGCTTCTCATCTACAAGGTCTTTGTGGATCTGGGGCTGACTATGGAAAATGCGCCCATCGGTCTGGTGCTGGTGTATGTGGCCAGCAGCGGCATGGGCTACTATGTGGCCAAAGGCTTTCTGGACACCATCCCCAAAACCCTGGACGAAGCCGCCCGGGTTGACGGAGCTACCAGAGCCCAAGTTTTCTACAAGATCATTCTTCCCCTGTCCTCTCCCATCATCATCTATACCATCCTGATGGGCTTCATGGCGCCCTGGGGAGATTTTATGCTGGCCAGCTATCTCATCCACGAAAACAGCGCCGGTATGAATGTGGCGGTAGGTATGTACGAATGGGTGTCCAAAACCAATTTGAATCATATGTACACCATTTTCTGCGCTGCCGGTGTGGTCGTGGCTTTGCCTGTGATTACCCTGTTTTTGAGTTTGCAGCGGTATTATGTGGAAGGTGTCACCGGCGGCGCGGTGAAGGGATAAAAAAAGAGCTGTAAAGAAACAAGCATAATGACGCTAAGCATGCAGTATCTCCCCCCTTGGCTCCCTCCAAGAGGGAGCTGGCAATTGCCGATTTTAGGCAATTGCCTGAGGGAGTGTGGCACAATAGAAGTACACTCCCCCTGTCGGCATACACCGACATCCCCCTCAAAGAGGGGGGCAAGGCAGATTGCATGATCTTTGAATCATTATACGTTTCTTTACAGCCCGATCAAAAAGATTTACTTGTTAGGGTAAATATTACATCTCAGTACGCCGCAGGCACAGCTGTTCTTGTTACCAGGGTTGATCCGACCACAAGTGCATGTCCAGTTGCTCGCCGGAGCACTCTGTACCACAGGACTTGCTGTACAACCATTATTCGTAGGATAAGGACTTTGCGGATTATTCTTTACAATGAAATCCGTTCTCAGGGGAGGCACATAATGGGGAGAATCCGGCAATGCCGCCACCATAAGATAACCGATCAAACTAAAGAAAAAGCAGGCCAAGAAATACAGTGCAAAGGAATGTCCTTTCTGATCAGCAAAATTTGCAAAAATTGCCGCAAAAATACCCTGAACAATAAGCGCAACCAATAAGATACCAATTACTTCCATTATTTTTCCTCCTAGTATTATGTTTCTCCTTGCAAATTTTTGGAGATACTCGAACTATATCATATTTTTCGTAATTACGCAAGTGCGTATACGCATTTGCGTAATCTTTTTTATGATATGGAGGAGGTGATGGGTATGAGCGTAAAAGACGCAGTTTCAAAACGATTTCTAGAGCTATGCCAACAAAAAGGCATCAAGATCAATCAGTTAGCCTACCGTTCCGGGGTAACGCCCTCCACAGCATACAGTATGATCGACCCCAAGCGCAGAGATATATCCATCGTCACCATTAAAAAATTCTGCGACGGTTTGGAAATATCCCTGGAGGAATTTTTCAGCGGAGAGGTCTTTTCCAGCCTGGATCAAGAAATTAAATAAAATAAATGCTGTCATTCTGTGTGGCGGGAGCAAGCCCCCGCCCTACCTGTAGAATGACAGCGTTTTTTATATACTTTTGGATTCCAGGGTACGTCGGATTTTTTCTTCCAAATACAAAATAGAGCCTTCGTCCATTTCGTAGGCACACTCGATGAGTCTGCCACGGAATCTGCGCAGGATGTTCGCGATCTGGGGGGTGCAATACCGCTCAAAGCCCACAGGCACCAGCACCGCATCCTTATCCCGAAGGTATTTCTCCACGTCCATATCCGGGCTGAACACCAGGGGATCTGCCACGGAAATATCCTCCGCATAGGTCAGACAGGTGCTATGGAGCAAATGACCGAACCGGAGGCTGTAGCACAAGATACCGGCCACTTGATTTCGGCGCAGCTTCACGATTTCCGCTAGACAAGAGGGAGTCAGCCGCAAGCCCACACGAATCACGCGCTTGGGCACAGGCAGCAGATTCTCCACCTGCTGGGCATGGGTGGCGGTGGTGATCACCAGATCCATATCCTCACCCAGCTTATAGGGGTAGGCTTCGATGCTGTCCATCAGGTGAGCATTGAGTTCAATGCCGCTGATCCGGCGCAGCTGCTCTGCCATCTGGGTCAGATTTTCCGGGTTGCATTCCAACAAGGCCACATTGACCTTATATTCCTGCTCTGCCCGTTCCCGAAGCTTCAGATTCAAGAAAATATTGATCTCCGCAGGAGAAAACCCAATATCTTCCAGGGTCTGGAGCATTTGGTCAATGGCCGCCATGGCTTGGTCTTTTCGGCTGAGGGAGTTCTGCCGTTTTACGAACGTACCTCTACCCTGGCCTTTTTCCACGATCCCCTCTCGCTCCAATTCATCATAGGCACGCTTGATAGTACCGATGGAAATTCCCAGATCTGCAGAAAGGTCCTGGACGGTAGGTAATTGCTGACCGCCGGTGAGCAACCCTTTCTTGACCGCCGCACGAATGGCATCCACCAGTTGCCGATAGATGGGAATATTCAATTCCGGATTCACTTGAAACAGGTAGTCCATTGTGCATTGATCCTTCCAAATTCAAATTTTTCCGCTTTGCCTCCCCTGTAGGGGAGGTGCCCCGAAGGGGCGGAGGGGTGTTGTTAAATCCGCATAAATGTTGGCATTTACACCCCTCATGATTTTGTCATAACAAAATCACATTGCCGCAAGGCGATAATCCAATTTATTTCTGCGAAATCCCAATCATTTGTATGCAAATGATTGGGCGGGCGGTTAATAACCGCCCCTACAGCGCATCGAAATGACAGTGCGTGAAATTGGAATTTACAGCTTAACGGTAGCAACGTTGCCGTTGATTTCCATTTCCACGCCGAAGGGCTTGGACAGTTCCGCATAGCGCTCCAAAATGGCGCTATCCTTGGCAGGTGCAGGCACACCGCCGTGCTTGCGGGCATCTTCAAACCCCAGTTCAATGGCCAGCAGTTCCAGCTTCACGATCTTGCCGTCCTGTACCTCCCAACGGGGAATCACGGACTCAAACATACGCTTATCGGTCATCAGACCTCTGGTAAAGTTCTTGGAACGCTTGGCGAAGATCTCGTGCATGGTAGCATCGGAGGTCAAGCCCTGGCTCTCATAGTAATCCTCAGGCATGAAGGGTGCATTCTCATTCTGCAGAATAAAATCACCCAGGGAGTAGAAAATGGGCTTACCCTTATAGATCTCCATGGCACGGAGCAGATGGGGGCCATGACCTACCACCGCATCTGCGCCCTGGTCAATGGCATGGTGGGCAAACTCCTGGATAAACTGGGAAATAGTCTCCTTGGTCTTGCCGTCCAGCTGATGAGAATGAACACCTACAATGATCTGGTCTGCGCCCATCTTGGCTTCAAAAATCGCCTTGTCCAAACGCTCCAGATCCTTCTTGTTACAGCGAGTGATCTTATGGGTATGGTCAGCCTCTTCAAAATATACATGCTTGCCCAGCTTGAATGTGCCTGCAGGCAATTCTGCACGGTAACCCTCTGCACGGGCAATATCCTCACCGGCATTCATACTGGTCTGCTCTGCGATTTCCTTGATCATAGCCATCTGCTCAGGGGTCACCTTCAAAATGGTGTCATACCGCAGCTGGTTTACACCGGGACGACCAGGCAGACGACGGGATTGCTTACCGGCAATACCCACATCATCATAGGTGGAGTTCACAGAGGAGGTAAATCCGATCAGCGCCACACGCCCATTGGGGGTATCCAAATAAGCAGGAGCAGCTGCCTGATCCAGATTCTTACCGGCACCGGCATGGACCAGACCGCTGGCTTCCATATAGTCATAGGTTTTGGCAACACCGTCGGTATCAAAGTCCAAAGTGTGGTTATTACACCAGGTGGTCATATTAAAACCAAATCGCTTGCAATCCTCCAAAACCTCGGGGTTTGCCCGGAGGTAAGAGCCGCCGCAGAACGCATGACCGTGGCACTCACCTTCCCGGTTGATAGTGGTCTCCATATTACAATATTTTGCATCTGCCTCACCGATCCACTGACGGATCTCCTCAAATCCTTCATAGGTAGAAGGCAGTCTGCGCTGAACCAGATAATCGCCAACAACAGCAAATTTCATACAATTTCTCCTTAAAATTCAATACCGTCCTGGTTTTCCAGGATGAAGTTAATAAACAAATCAATGCCCTTTTCAAAGCCACGCTCATCCAGGTCAAAATGACCGTTGTGCAGAGGGGCGCAGGTATCCGGGTTGGTATCATTGGCAGTACCCAGCTGGAAGAATACACCGGGCTTGATACGGCTCAGGAAAGAGAAGTCCTCTCCGCCCATACCACGCTCTGTCACGGTCACATTTTCCTCGCCCAGCAGCTTGATAGCCACCTGGCGAAGCTTCTGGCACATAACCGGATGGTTCTTCACATAAGGCAGCAGCTTGGTACGGGTCACCTTGCAAGTGCCGCCGATCATGGCAGCAGAAGCCTCGCAGATCTCCTTGGTGCGACGCTCCAGCAGCTCAGACAGATCATCTTCCCAAGTACGGGAGGAGATCAGCATTTTTGCGTAATCGCAGACGATATTATTGGTTGTACCTGCGTTCAATGCGCCCACATTGTAGATGATCGGAGCAGTGGGCGGCACTTCCTTTGCCACCATCAGTTCCAGGTTATTATAGGCGCTGACAGCCATACGAATGGCATCCACACCACGGTGGGGAGAGTGGGCATGGGCAGCCTTTCCGAAGAACTCTACCATCAGACCCATGGAGTTTGCGTTCATACCGCCAACCGCAATACCGATTTTACCTACAGGCAAACCAGCCTTTACATGGCAGGCAATGATGCAGTCAATATCATCCATAACACCATCCTGTGCCATGAGGCTGCAGCCGGGGGTGATATACTCCTCTGCAGGGGTGAACAGGATCTTCAAGCGGCAACGGATCTGATCCTTCATATCGTTCAGCTTCCGGGTTACAGCCAGCATCTGGGCGGTATGGGCATCATGACCGCAGGCATGCATCTGACCGGGATGCTGAGAGGGATAGGGGTTATTGCTCTCCTCGACTACAGGCAGAGCGTCCATGTCCGCACGCAGACCGATGGTAAAGGGCTTGCCATCGTTGATGGTAGCAACGATACTGCTCTTACCGTATTTTTCTGTATAAGTAACGCCCATGGCATCCAGTTCCCGACGAACCACTGCCAAGGTCTTGGGCAGATCGAAACCGATCTCAGGGATCTGGTGCAATTCATGCCGCAACTCCTGGGCATATTTTACATAGTCAAACATAAATATATTCCTTTCAACTTCCAATTTATCGCACAATCCGGTAGGGCGGGGGCTTGCTCCCGCCTAAAAGGTCAAGACCAGCACCGATGCCGTATTGGGGTGCGGCATGGCGGGAGCAAGCCCCCGCCCTACAGTGCCCTAACGGAATGATAAATTGGAATTTATAGTGTTTTCAGATAGTCGGCTCTTCCGGATTCGTACAGGTTATTGCCCTGGCTGTCGATGATGACAATTGCAGGGAAATCCTCTACTTCCAGACGGCGGATGGCCTCTGCGCCCAGATCTTCATAAGCCACGATCTCGGCCTTCTTGATGCACTTGCTCAGCAATGCGCCACAGCCGCCGATGGCACCAAAATACACAGCGCCATACTCCTTCATAGCGGCAACCACCTCAGGGCCACGCTTGCCCTTACCGATCATGCCGGTCAGACCCTCACGGATCAAGGTGGGGCTATAGGCATCCATACGGTAGGAGGTGGTCGGACCGGCAGAACCAATGGCCTGACCGGGCTTTGCAGGGGTAGGGCCTACGAAGTAAATGATATTATCCTTCACATCCAAGGGCATTTCCTTACCTGCCTCCACCAGCTCGCACAGACGCTTATGGGCGGCATCACGGGCGGTATAGATCACACCGGAGATCAGACAGCTGTCGCCGGCTTTCAAGTTTGCAACCTTTTCACGGGTCAAGGGAGTTGTAATTTTTACCTGTGCCATATTAAATTACCTCCGTCTTATGGCGAGTCACATGGCAGTTGATATTCACAGCCACGGGCAGACCGGCAATGTGGGTGGGATACTCTTCAATGTTCACAGCCAGCGCGGTGGTCTTGCCGCCAAAGCCCTGAGGGCCAATGCCCAGAGCATTGATCTCTTCCAGCAATTCCTGCTCCAACTGTGCATAGAAGGGCTTTTCGTTGCGCACATCCACAGAGCGCATCAGTGCCTTCTTTGCCAGGTAAGCGGCCTTATCGAACGTGCCGCCTACACCCACACCTACCACAATGGGAGGACAGGGGTTCGGGCCTGCTTCTTCCACGACCTTTTTGACAAAGTCCTTCACACCCTGCAGACCGTCAGAGGGACGGAGCATTTTGATCTGGCTCATATTCTCGCTGCCGAAGCCCTTGGGAGCAACGGTGATCTCCAGCTTGTCACCGTCTACGATCTCATAATAGAGCATAGCCGGGGTATTATCACCGGTATTCACACGATCCAGAGGATCCCGGACAACGGACTTACGCAGGAAGCCCTCCGTATAGCCCTGGCGAACGCCTTCGTTGACCGCCGCCTCGATATTGCCCTCAATATGCAGATCCTGGCCGATCTTCAGAAATACGCAGGCAACGCCGGTATCCTGGCAGATGGGCTGAAATTTCTCGTCGGCAATCTGGTAGTTCTCAATGATCCGCTCCAGAATTTCCTTGGCCTGGGGCCACTTTTCTTCATTATGTGCCTGCTCGATGCAAGCCTTCATATCGCCGGGCAGATAGCAGTTTGCTTCCACGCACAGACGCTTTACTGTCTCGGTAATCACCGATGCACTTAAGGTTCTCATTTTACTCTCCTTTTAAGGTGATAAACGAATTGAAAATTGAAAACTGAAAGTTGAAAACGATGGTATTTGCTTCGCAAATAATTTGATTAGCAACGCCGATGCCTTAGTTTTCAGTTTTACATTTTCAGTTTTTAATTGAATCAGAAACTAGGAACATTATAGATTTTATCTAAGATGCCGCCGTTACGGCTGATGACCTCTGCTACTACACGGTCACCCTTGGCAATGACCTTGGGCTTGCCGGTGATCCGCTCGGTCTTTTCCTTCAGCTCATGGATATCAATAATGGGCAGACCGGCATCCTTCAGATTCTTAGTCAGCTCCACATTCTTGGGATTCACCGCAATGCCGCCTTGTGTGACCAGTACATCAATGTCCTTACCGGGGGTAGAGATGCAATTCACATGGTCGGTGACAATGGGAAGTCTTGCACGGAACATGGGGGCAATGATCATGGACAGCTTTGCACCGGCCGCAGTATCGCTGTGACCGCCAGAACCGCCCATAATGTAGCCGTTGGAGTCCGTATGTACGTTGACATTGAAATCGGTATCAATTTCCGTTGCGCCCAGGATAACCACATCCAGGCTGTCCACAACAGCACTCTTGAATGCGGGGCTTGCATACTGCATGGCGGAAATTTCCTGGTGGTTGGGGTTGGTGCGCAGAGATTCCACAGCCTTCAGATCGAAGCACTGCACGTCCATCAGGCTCTTGAAGCAGCCCGCATGGAGCATATCTACCAGATAGCCGGTAATGCCACCCAGGCCAAAGCTGCCCTGGATGCCCTTTTCCAGCATCACATCCTTCAGGAACTTGGCAGCGGCCAGAGATGCACCGCCTGCGCCGGTCTGGAAGGAGAAGCCGTCCTTCAGAAGGCCGGAATTCTCAATGACCTTGACCGCATGCTGTGCCATCACCAGACCCACGGGATCACGGGTGATCTGGGTCGTACCGGAGACGATGCCCTTGGGGTTACCGATGGCATCCACATTCACCACATAGTCCACATAGATCTCGGGAATGGAGAAGTCCATCAGAGGATAGGGTACTAAATTATCGGTGATGATAACCACCTTCTTGGCATGCATAGCATCTGCATAGGCATAGCCCAGGCTGCCGCAAGCGGACTTGCCGTACTTGCCGGAGCAGTTACCCATGGGGTCAGAGGTGGGAGCGGCAATGAATGCCACATCAATGGGGGTATTTCCGGTGCAGATGTCGCTGGGACGGCCGCCGTGGGTGCGGAACTGCACAGGCTTTTCCAGAATACCCTGGGAGATGGCACGACCCAAGGGTGCAGAAATGTAGTTGGCGCAAATACCGGTAACTACACCGTTTGCAATATGACCCTGCAAAGGCAGGTGGGTGTCAAACAGAGAGCTGGCATTGACGGTAATATCCTTAATGCCCAGGTTTGCCACCTCTTCCATGACCATGTTCAGCACAAAGTCACCGTTGCGCAAATGGTGGTGGAAGGATACGGTCATGCCGTCCTTGAGGCCTGCCAGCTGGATGGCTTCCCGGATAGAATTTACAAGCTTAGACATATCACATCCCCCTTTCCATGCCCAGGGCTTCTGCCATGGCAATGGTTTGCTTTGCCCGGTTCACAATGGGCGCATCGATCATCTTGCCGTACAGAGAGATCGCACCCTTGCCCTGTTCCTTTGCCAGAGCGATGGCTTCCAGAACCTCGTAGGCATAGTCCACTTCCTTCTGGGTGGGACTAAATACAGCGTTGATGACCTCCACATGACGGGGGCTGATAGAAGCCTTACCGGTGAAGCCCAGCGCCTTAGCCAGGGCAGCATCCACCTGGATGCCCTCATCGTCATTCACGTCCGTAAAGGGTGTATCGTACACATCCACACCGGCGGCACGGGCGGCCACCACCAGACGGGTACGGGCATATTCGATCTCGCGACTCTCCTTGGTGCGCTTGCATTGCAGATCTGCGGTCAAGTCCTCTGCGCCCAGGAACAGCGCCTTCACACGCTTCGTTGCAGAGGCGATGGAGAAGGCATTTTCCACACCCAGAGCGGTCTCGATCAAGGGCATCAAGCCCACGGTATTTTTCTCCATGCCCAGCTTCTCTTCCACCTGGGTCATGTATGCATCTGCCTCCAGCACATCGGCTGCAGAGCAGGTCTTGGGCACCAGAATCAAACCGGGGCGATGGGGCATAATCTCATCAAGGTCCTGCTTCCAGTAGGGCGTATCAATGGAATTGATACGCACAATGATCTCACAGCCACGGAAATCCATGTACTTCATGGTGTTACGAACCAGAATACGGGCGGCATCCTTTTGATCGGGCGCAACCGCATCTTCCAGGTCGAAAATAATAGCATCAGAACCCAGGCAATTGCCGTTAATGAGCATATTGGGATTATTGCCGGGCAAAAACAGCATACTTCTTCTCATGCTCAGTTACCTCCACGGACAATGGCGGTCTCCACACGGGCGCGGATCACACATTCCAGCGCACCACGATCCACCACACGAATCTTTGCATTTTCTACGCCCTGCTCGGTCAGTACATCCCGAACCACCTGACGAATAGAATCGCCAAACTGCTGGCTAACTACACTTTCCAAGGTGATCTCCAGACCGGTGGCAGGCTCAATTTCCACATACGCATCGCTGGACTCCATAGTTCCGGCCGATGCCAATTTCTTAATTTCCACAAGAATAACCCCTTTCCGTATTGTACTATAACAATTCCATTATATTGTATAACATATTCAAAGAGATTGCAATCCTTTTTCAAATTTTCTTTGCATAAATCAGGATTTGTTGTATAATAAACACAAATCAAAAAATTCCAATTGATCACCCATCTGGTAGGGCGGGGGCTTGCTCCCGCCATGCCGCACCCAAACACGGTATCGGTGCTAATTTTGATGTTTTAAGCGGGAGCAAGCCCCCGCCCTACGATGCGTTGGAATTTGAAAGGATCGTTTATGGACATTGAATTGGGTCTTGTGCCGAAGGGGCGCAAGCTGGAAATATGGAAGGCGTTTTTGGCAGAGGCCGGTTTGGAAGCGGATCTGTCTGTGGAACGGACGGTTTTGGTCTGGGACGAGGGCGAACTGATCGCCACCGGCTCTCGCCAGGGCAATCTTCTCAAATGCATTGCGGTAGATCCATTCCGTCAGGGAGAGGGTCTCACCGCCACCCTACTGACCCAGCTGCGGCAGGATGCCTTCGCCGCCGGTCATCGGCATCTGTTTTTATACACCAAACCGAAAAATCAATTTATGTTCTCTTCCCTGTTCTTCTATCCGGTAGCACAGACCAACGACGTACTGCTGATGGAGGACAAGTCTGACGGCATCCGCAGTTTCCTGGCATCCATGGAAGCCCCCCCCTGTGATGGCATTGTGGGCGCGGCGGTGATGAACTGCAACCCCTTCACCTTGGGGCATCGGTACTTGATCGAGACCGCCGCCAAGGAATGTGACCGGTTGTATGTATTCGTTCTGTCTGAGGATAAGAGTCGATTCTCCGCCGCAGACCGGCTGGAGCTGGTACGGCAAGGCACAGCAGATCTGCCCAATGTGACGGTGTTGACCACCGGTCCTTACTTAATTTCCTCTGCCACCTTCCCCACCTATTTCTTAAAGGATCGGGAGCAGGCGCAGACCGTACAATGCCTGTTGGACATTGAGATCTTCACCAAGTATTTTGTGCCGAAATTCGGCATCACCCGTCGGTACGTGGGTACAGAACCCCTGTCCGCCATGACCGATCAATACAACAAAGCCCTCATGGAGCATCTGCCCCAGAAAGGCATTGATCTGCGGCTGATTCCACGATTGGAGGTAGACGGTGCGCCCATCAGCGCAACCACCGTCCGTTCCCTGCTGAGAACCGGTCAGCCGGACAAGCTACGGCAACTTGTTCCCCCCACCACTTTTGATTATCTTACCAAGGAGGATCTGTTATGAAGTACCAACGCCCAACCCACGTTATGAGTTCCTACTATGCCCCCCGTGGTCACAACCGTATGTATGCCCTGGGCATGGAAATCGCACAGCTGTACCTAAACCCCAACGACAAGCTGATCGGCATTGTGGGCGATGCCGGCAGCGGCAAAAGCGCATTGATCCGGGGTATGTTCCCGGGTGTGGATTTGACCAACGATGATAACGGCGTGTATGTGCGTCCTCTGCCCATTTTGGAGCAGGATCGCGGTTTCTCCTTCTTTACCCCTCACACCTACCACCTGGATATCCGTTTTGAAAACGGCTTCACCCAGATGACCGAGCTAGCTGATGCCATTGCAGAGGCATTACACAATGGTCGCCGTGTGATCGTGGAGCATTTCGACCTGGTGTATCCCCTGCTGGGCGCCAATGCGGATCTGCTGATCGGTGTGGGTGAGCACGTGCTCATCTCCCGTCCCACTATGTTTGGTCCGGAACCGGACACGATCAAGGAAGAGGTCTACAGAACCCTCCCCTACCGTCTCATGGCCCACACCGCCGAGGACATTTGTGAAATGTTTATCAATGAGTGCGACCTGAATCGTGAGGGTCACGACGACGTAAAGCATGGCTTCGCCATCACCTTCCAGGATCAAAAGCCGGAAATTGATTTGGTGGAACTGGAGCAGAAGGTCAAGGATTTGATTGCCCAGGACCTGCCCATTACGTATGTGGACGAATCCCACATTTCCATCGGTAACAGCATCCAGCAATGTAACGGCCCTCGTATCCATGTGAGCCGTACCAGCCTTATCAAGAATTTCCACCTGATGCACCATTTCCTCTATGACCGATTCAAGCGCCGCTATCTGCTGGTTGGCTGTGTGGGCGAAGGTGCGGAGGAGCTATTGAAGTCCCTGGATAACCGCCGTCAGAGGCCCGGCTTCTGGGAGTAAATATGCAAGCCAGTTTACAGGAAATTTTGGATGCCCGGGAAGCCCGGGTACAGACCCAAACCCAGCTGCTTGCCACCTACCAAAAGCCTCTTTTGTGTTTCACCATGAATATTCCCGGCCCTGTGAAATACGACCGGGATGTGGATATTGGCTTTTTTGTGGGATGTAAGCTGCTGGACAGCGACCTGCAAGGACGCATCCTCCACCGGCAGATCCACCGCAAGCATACAGGCTGCGAAGCCTATTATGTGGTGGATATGGACAGCAAAACGCTGAAACAGATCGCCATAGAACTGGAACAGACCCACCCCATCGGTCGGCTGTTTGATATGGACGTGCTGGACGTGGACGGCGGGAAGATCGACCGGGAAAGCCTGGGCCATCCCCGTCGGCAATGTCTGATCTGTGACCAGGATGCTTATGTCTGCGCCGGTCGCAGAACCCATAGCCTGGAGGCGTTGCAGGATCGCACCGGATTTTTGTTATACGTTGCCGCACGGCAATGGATGGCGGAATGGATCGGTGTACAGGCCTATCTATCCTTGCAACAGGAGGTGGCAACCACCCCCAAGCCCGGTCTGGTGGATCGTAACAACCGGGGCGCTCATACGGATATGGGACAGCGGCATTTCTTTACCAGCGCCAATGCGCTGCGCCCCTATTTCGTAAAATTTGCAGAGTCCGGGTATCTGAACCGGGATCTGCCGGCCACGGAAGCCTTTTCCCAGCTGAGAACCATCGGCAAAGAGGCGGAAGAAGCCATGCTATCGGCCACCGGTGGTGTGAACACCCACAAGGGTGCCATCTTCAGCTTAGGGTTGCTCTGCGCCGCCGCCGGACGAATCTCCCCGGAGAACTGGACCGCAGAAAATCTGCTTGCCCAGTGCGCCGCCATGACCCAAGGGCTGGTATCCAGGGACTTTGCCGGTATTACTGTGGAAACTGCCAAAACCGCCGGCGAACGATTCTATGCCCAGTACGGCATTACCGGTATTCGTGGTCAGGCGGAGGCCGGGTATCCGGCTGTGAAAACGGTAGGCTTGCCCATCTTCCAACAGGCATTGACCCGGGGACTTTCCTGGAATGATGCCGGCGCGGTCACATTATTGCACCTGTTGGCAGCCACCGACGATACCAACCTCATCCACCGCAGTGACCGAGAAACACAGCTTTCTGTACAAACCCAGGTCAAAGCCATGCTCACGGAAACACCCTTCCCCTCCACAGAAGCCATAGAAGCCCTGGATCGGGAGTTTATTCAAAAAAATCTGTCTCCCGGCGGCTCTGCCGACCTGCTGGCTATGACCTATATGCTGCAGCTATTAACCGCATAAAACAACCGGGACTATATTACAGTCCCGGTTATTGCGACATTTTGGAATTTTCTCTTGACAGAAGATCGGTTCGATGCTATAATGTCACCTGTGATTTACGGGCCCTTAGCTCAGTTGGTTAGAGCCTCCGGCTCATAACCGGATAGTCCTGGGTTCGAGTCCCTGAGGGCCCACCATTTAAAAATAAGGTTAAGCCTTTCATATATAGGGGTATAGCTCAATTGGTAGAGCGGCGGTCTCCAAAACCGTAGGCTCAGGGTTCAAGTCCTTGTGCCCCTGCCAGAAAAAAGCACTTGCGAAAGCAAGTGCTTTTTTCAACTAAGTTTGCCCTTTGGGCAAGTGAAGTTGCCTGCGGCAGTGAAGTTACTTTGTAGTGAGGTTTGCTTCGCAAGTGTTTTTTAGGCAAACTTAACTTCACTTTGTGCGATAGCACA
>JAFYVL010000020.1 GCA_017549125.1 Oscillospiraceae bacterium
ATCGTCCAGGCGCATGATGCATTATACATAAGGGATCGTATTTTGTCAACCCCTTTTTCAAAATATTTCAAAAATTTTTAAAAGGGGTGCATTGGCACCCCTTTTATCCTTACAGCTTTGGCAGCAAATTGGTGCGCTTCATGGCTTTGCGCAAGGCCACATACAGCACCGTTGCGGCAATCACCGCCACAACCGCATTCACGGAAGTCGTGATTGCGCCGATCTTTGCCCAGATGTTTGCCGCTTCCTGGGGCACACCCAGCACATACATCTTATAGAAATATCCTACCAGAGGATCTGCCACAATATTGAATCCCATACCGGCAGCACAGCTGATGACGGTGGCTGCGGTGAGGGGGATCTTCCGGTCTTCCTTATCCTGGCTGATCTTGAAGATCTTGTGGGCCACAAAGCCAGTGATAAGGCCAATGCACAGCTTCAGCAGAAAAGTCTTAGGTGCAGAAGTTACATAAGCAGTAGTCAAGTCTGCAATGGTCATGCCCACCGCACCGGCCATACCGCCCCACAGGCCACCCAAAAACAAGGCTGCCAGCACGCAGAACACATTGCCCAGATGGAACGCTGTTTTTTCCATGCCAACAGGAATATCGATCTTGCAGTAGGTAAAGCCAATATAGCACAGAGCGGCAAACAGCGCAGCCAGGGACAGGGTACGCACATCCGTTGCCTTCTTCTCGGGCAGAGAGCCGATGATCGGCACCACAATACCCACCAAAATCATAATCAGACCCAAAGCAAAGGGAATCTTCGCGCCATTACCGGCTTCTTCTGCCAGAGCGCCGGCTCTTGTGACCAGGGTCAGCACCACGCCCAGCACCAGCAGCGTCACGCCAATTCCCATGGTCACCCACTTTTTCTTATTATTGGGGATCCGCTCTTTCATTTCTTTTTCCTTCATGCTTGAGCTCTCCTTTCATGTTCTGAATTTAGTATAGCAAAAACTGGCAATAAATAAAGTACCAATTTTCTTTCTATACTTAAGGCCAGTTTCTGTTTTTGATTTGTTTGGAACTTACTGTTTACAGACCGCCTTTTTATATGATATAATGGAAAAAAGCATGTGCAAATCGAGGTTTTTTGAATCATGGACTATATCGTACTGGATATGGAATGGAATCAGCCCTGGCCCGGCTCCCCTTCTTCCAAGAAGGTTCTGCCTGTGCAGATCCGGGGAGAGATCCTGCAGATCGGTGCTGTGAGAGTGACCGAGGATCAGCAGGTGGCAGATGAATTCCAGGTTCTCATTAAGCCAAAATATTATAAGCGGCTCAATCGCCGTGTCAGCAAGCTCACCGGCATCAAGGAGTCTGACTTAAAAGAACGGGCTGTTCCCATGACAGAGGCCATCCGGGATTTCCGTGCCTGGTGCGGTAACGATGTGATCTTCCTGACCTGGGGTTTTGACGACATCACCATCCTACGGGAAAATCTCCAGCTCTACGGTCTGGATGACGGCTGGGTCAACCGTTGGTACAATGCTCAGATGATCTTCAATGCCCAGACCGATGGCTCCAATGCCCAGAAGGCGCTGAAAACCGCCATGGAGATCTTTGAGATCGAGCCTTCCCGGCCTGCCCACGATGCTCTGGGCGATGCCTATCATACCGCGCTGATCTGTGCCCGCCTGGACTTAAAGAAAGGTACCCGGGAATACGAGGATGCTCTGAAAAGCCATGTGAACGGATTCCACGGCGCAGAGCTGCCCGGCTGCATCAGCCGCAAGGTGTTCTATGACTATGCAGACAAGAAGGCTGCCTTGGGTGCCATGTCCGGCAAAGAAAATATCTGCCCCACTTGTGGCAAGCACATGGAAGGCACCCGTTGGTTCTCCCAGCCGGGAAAACGCTATATGGACCTGGCTACTTGCCCCGACTGCGGCAAATTCCTGATCCGTGTCCGCTTGTCTGAACAGCCCGATGGCACTATCCGTGTCAGCCGGCTCACCTACGAAGCCACTTCTGAGGCCGCCGAGGCCTATGCCAGAAGAGCGGACAAAGCCGAGCCGGAGGTTCGCCGTCCCAGTGGTGCTCAGCAGCGCCGTCGCAGACGCAGCCGCCTGCCGGAAAAGAAAGACTGAAAGAAAGGGGATCTCACAATGATCGACTTTAATAACGCTTCCTTTGTGAAGCTCCGTCCTGTCAATGACAATGCATTCGAAAAGATGGTTGCGCCGATTCTCGTAAGCGGTGAAGAAATCGCGAACTGCTTCCAGAGCATTCGCGACGGTGTTGTCTTTACCAACAATCGGATCATCACCATCAACATCCAGGGTATTACCGGCAAAAAGAAGGACTTCACTTCCCTGCCCTTCAGCAAGATCCAAGCTTTCTCCGTGGAAACCGCAGGTGCCTTTGACCTCGACAGCGAACTGGAGCTGTGGTTCTCCGGTATGGGCCGTATCAAGCTCGAGTTCATTGGCGCTACCGATGTAGCTTATCTGTGCAAGATGATTTCCGAAAAGGTTCTGTAAGGATTCCAAAAAGAAAAGCGACCTGTGATTACAGGTCGCTTTTTTATTTTCATGCCCAACAGTTAGACAAATTGGAATTGGTTTAATCCTTGCTCAACACTTTTTTCTGCCAGGACTTTTTTTCGCATTGGGGGCAACGCATATATCTTGTTCTGCCCATATGCGGAGCCATAGCAACGGTTCTATATGTCGGTACATATCGGTGTCCGCATTCTTTACATGCATAATATCCTGCCACTTGTTCCATCCGCAGTGCATAGAAGCAACCCGCTAAGAACAAAACAAATCCAAATACAATGAGAGTAATTCTTAGTCCATTTGACATTTGCACAAAAGCGGCAACAAATACCAAAGCAAAAAGAACGACCGTCGCTGTAATGCCTATAAACACTTCTACAGATAACAATCTTTTTTCTGCCTGTTCTTTTTGCTTAATCATCTCAAGTAAATTGTTCTCTAATTCTTTGTTGTAATTATCCATTGTAACTACCTCCCCACATAATAAATCATTAACACTGATACCCAGAACATCACAAAGTTCAAGCATAATAGACGAGTCGGGCAGAG
>JAFYVL010000021.1 GCA_017549125.1 Oscillospiraceae bacterium
CAATGGTTTGAAGGATGTTGCCTTCGGCACAGCCTCCTACAGCTATTTCTTCCAGAATAACGGCAGAGCCACCGTTTCCGATTTCGAGATCATCGGCGAGAAAACCTATTATTTCCAGACAAACGGCCGCGCAGTGAAAAGCGCCTTCTATACCGTTGCGGAGGATCTGTACTATTTTGATAAAAATGGTGCTGTGATTACCGGCGGTTGGTTCTGTTTAGGTGACGGCTATTACTTTGCCAATGGAGACGGCCATGTGTCCACCAATACGGTGGTGGAAGGCTATAAGGTGGATGCCTCCGGCAAATCCACCACCAAGTACCGCATCCGCCAGTATGCCAATAAGTACACCAACGCTTCTATGACCAATCAGGAAAAGATCGATGCTTTGTACAACTGGGTACTGACAAACGATATGTACTATATCCGTACCTATGAGCATGTGAAAGCCGATTGGGTATGGAAGGATAGTTGGGTGGATGATATGGCAGCCAGCCAAATGGACAAAAACGGCGGCAACTGCTTCCGCTATGCCGCTTTCTTGGGTATGATGATCCATGAAGCCACCGGCCTGCCTGTGAAGGTGTTCCATGGCAACACCGGTAATGGTTCTCCCCATGGCTGGCCTGCTGTTTTGCAGGACGGCACTTGGTATGTATATGATGTGGAACTGCAAAAGCATTCTGCGATTGCAAAGTCAAGATGCTATAAAGTTCCGGTTGGTACCGGCACACTGCATTTGAACGGTATCGGAACTGCTTTGTATTGATAATATGGTATTTAGTTCGTTAGTTTTTCTTTGTATTTTCCTGCCGGCGGTGCTGATTCTGCATTCTGTGATTCCAAACAAGATGGTCAGGAATAGCCTGCTGCTGGTAGCGAGTTTACTTTTTTATGCCTTTGGTGAACCGGTCTATTTCTTGCTGATGCTGGCAAGCGGCCTGGTCAACTACATCTTTGCCTTGCTTCTGGAAAAGCACCGGAGCAAGTGGATTCTGGCCTTGGCGGTCGTTGTGAACATTGGTGCGTTGGGTGTGTTTAAATACACAGGCTTTTTGCTCACCAATCTCAATGCTGCATTTGGTCTGAGTTTGCCGATTCCGGAGATTCGGCTGCCCATTGGTATTTCTTTCTTCACTTTCCAGGCGCTGAGCTATGTGATTGATGTGTATCGTCAAAATGTGGCGGTTCAGAAAAATTATGGCAAGCTTCTGCTTTACATTTCCTTCTTCCCACAGCTGATCGCCGGCCCTATTGTCCGTTATGTGGATGTGGCCAGAGAAATTGATGAGCGAACCGTGAGCGTGGAAAAAATTGCATTCGGTTTGCGTCGGTTTATCGTGGGTCTGGGTAAAAAGGTGCTGATTGCCAACGCCATGGGTGCTACGGCGGATTACATCTTTAACCACGGCGCATCCAATTTAAATGTGGTTGCCGCCTGGATCGGTGCGATTGCTTACTTGATGCAGATCTACTATGATTTCTGCGGTTATAGCGATATGGCCATCGGCCTTGGCAAAATGTTTGGATTCACCTTCAAGGAGAATTTCAACTACCCCTATATTGCAGGCTCGATCCAGGAGTTCTGGCGCAGATGGCATATCTCCCTGTCCACCTGGTTCCGTGATTACGTTTACATCCCTCTGGGTGGAAACCGTAAGGGCAAGGTTAGAACGGTGTTGAACCGTACGGCTGTCTTTTTCCTCACCGGTCTGTGGCATGGTGCTAACTGGACCTTTATTGTGTGGGGTATGTTCCATGGCTTGCTGTTACTGTTCGAGGAGTTTATTCCCGTTATCAGAAAGCTGCCCAAGCTGATTGGCCGTATTTATACGCTGCTGGCAGTGACGGTTGGCTTTGTGGTCTTCCGTGCCGATACCATTGGTGAGGCTGGTATCTATATCAGCCGCATGTTTACCGGATGGGATTTCAGCGCACGAACCATGTCCTTTGCGCTGCAAGCTTTGACTCCCTATTTCTTTGTCATGTTGTTTGCTGCTGTGCTTTGCTCCGGTCCTATCGCCATGTTGACCAAACGGGTCAGTGGCTTGGAAGGAAAGGAAGTCCTTTCCCGTCGGGAGAGCATCCTGCAGACCGTAAGCTTTGTACTGGCCTGCGGCTTGCTGATGTGGTGCATTGTTCGCCTTGCCGGCGGCAGCTACAACCCGTTTATCTATTTCAGATTCTAATAGGGGGGCATTATGAAGAAATATTTGATTCTTTTTATTGTGGCCTGTATGGTCATGTGCTTGATCCCCTCTGTGGGAATGCTGTTTTATCCCACCACCAAAACCAGCGAAAACAAGCCTATGGCAGAAGCTCCCAAGCTGACCAAGGAAGACGGCAGCTTCAATGAGGCTGTTTTTGCAGACTTTGAAAGTTACTTCACGGAGCATATTGCCTTGCGTAATCCGCTGGTATATACGGATGCAGCCATTCAAAGTGCACTGTTCCAGGAGTCGAATATCAGCGGTGTGATCCGGGGTACGGATGGCTGGCTGTATTATGCCTCTACCTTGAGCGATTATTTAGGTACGGATGTGTTGACGCAGCGGCAGCTGTACAATCTGGCAAGCAATTTCCGCTTGATTCAGGATTATGTCCAATCCAAAGGTAAGACCTTTGTTCTGACCATTGCGCCCAACAAAAATACCCTATACGGGGAGAATATGCCCTATTATAAATCCTATATTGTAAATCCCGATCATAGTGCTGTGCTGCTGGGGGATTTACTCCGGGAGCAGAATGTGCAATACCTGGATTTATTCCGCCTGTTCCAGCAGCAGGATGAGGTTCTGTATCTCAAGCGGGATTCCCATTGGAATATGAAGGGCGCAAATCTGGCCTATAACGGCATTATGGATGCCCTGGCATTACCCCATACGGATTATTCCGACACAACACCTGTGCCGGTAGAGAATGCTGACGGGGATCTGAATAAGATGCTCTATAGCTTCTATGGAGAGCCGGAAACAGATTATGATTATCAGTTGCCCGGGAATTATACCTATCGCTTTGGCAAGGATGTGGAATCCGGCTGGATCATTACGGAAAATGCCCAGGGTACAGGCGCATTGTTAATGTTCCGGGACTCCTTTGGCAACACCTTGATCCCCTTCCTGTCCCATGAGTTTTCTACCGCTTACTACTCCAAGGGTGAGCCCAATGCGCTGGAGCGTTATATGGAGCAGTACGATCCGGATTGTGTGGTGATCGAAAAGGTGGAGCGAAACATTGCCAATTATTTAAAGCTTCCTCCTGTTCTGACTTCTCCTCAGGTTCAGCTACCGGAAAATCTGACGATTGCCAATACGGATACGACCGCTCATGTAGAGGTATGCATGAACGATGCGAACTACTATGTATTCAGCGGCTTGTTGGATGAAAACCGTGTGCAGACCAATTCTGATATTCTGGTTCGTGTGAATGATCGGGTTTACCGGGCATTTCAGACGGAGGAATACGGCTATATGCTGTATTTGAAACAAGAGGAATTGACAGAGGCTTCTGTCCAGGTTGCTGTGTATGTGGCAAACAGCGATCAATGCGTGCAGGTGTTGTATGCACAGATGAATATTCCCCAATAAAAAATATCCTTCTGCGAAAACTGCAGAAGGATATTTTTGTGAATTAGAAATTGCAATTTTGTACTATTTATAATAGTATATGCATATAGAAAGGGGTGGGGGAATGGTCGATTGCCACATACACATGGTTTTGGATGGTATCTGGTGGAAGGACGCCATCGGGCGGCACAGTCAGGCTGTGCAGAAGGACTTTTGCAGAAAGGCTTTGGAAACATACCAAGGTCTGGGCTTTACCTACCTGCGAGACGGCGGTGATCGTTGGGGCGTGGGTGCTTATGCCCGGAGTATTGCGCCGGAGTACGGCATTACCTACCGCACACCCTTAGCACCCTTGAGTAAACAGGGGCATTACGGCGGTTTTATCGGCAAGCAGTACGAAAACCTGAAGGACTATAGCCGACTGGTACAGGAGAATCGGCAGCAGGGCGCAGATTTTATCAAGATCATGATCTCCGGACTCATGGACTTTGACCAATTTGGGGTGCTGACCCAGCCGGGACTTCCCGGGGATGAAATCAAGGAACTGATCCACATTGCCCATGAGGAGGGCATGGCCGTAATGGCCCATGCCAATGGCGCAAGAACGGTGGAAGCGGCAGCTGCTGCCGGTGTGGATTCCGTGGAGCATGGCGCTTATTTGGATCGGGCTGCTTTGCAGACCATGGTGGATATGGGTACGGTTTGGGTACCCACCCTTAGTACCGTGGGTAATTTGCTGGGCAAAGGCCGGTTCGATGAAACCCAGGTGCGCAAGATCCTGGACAGCGCCTTGGAGAATGTGGCAGAATTTTTTGCCATGGGCGGCCTGTTGGCACCGGGTACGGATGGCGGCGCATGGGCTGTGCCCCATGGCAGCGTCACAGAATACCAATGGTTGGCCCAAATCGGCGTACAGAAAGCAGATCTGGAGGCCGGAATCCGGGAAATTATCCGGAAATTTTAACCAAAACAGGAAATCACCATAGTGTAGTCACCACTCCAGATGGCTATTCTATGGTGATTTTGCATTTGTTGTAATAACAGCGGTGGGCAAGTAGCGGTCGAATGTCTTTCGGTTGCGGACGGATATAGATATATTGCAAGAAAGTTGGAATTTTATTGACGAAAGGGGCTTTAATATGCTAATATACACAGGATAATAGGTTAGTATGCCTTAGTATGCCCCTAAGAAAATCAACAAATGTGTTTAAGATAGGAGTAATTTATGAACAAGACAAGAAGAATTCTGTGCCTTGTGCTGGCTCTGCTGTTGACCCTGTCTGCATTGGCAGGCTGCAGCAAGGAGGACAAGAAGACCGATAGCAAGCCTTCCGGCGATGCAGCTACCGGTGAGACCGGCACCTATACCATCAATGTGAAGGCCGAAAGCGGCGTTGCATTGCCCGGTGTGGACGTGTATGTGTATGCGGATGATACCCTGAAGGATCTGAAGCAGTTTGGCAAGACCGATGACAACGGTGTTGTTAGCTTCCAGTTGGATGGCGGCATCCCCTATGCCATTACCATCTCCGGCGCACCTAAGGGTTACGAAGTTGCCAAGAGCTACACCTTCTCCGGTAACGCTGCAAACATCTCTTTGAAGTCTGCTGTTGTGAAGGGTGAGGAAATGGCTAACGCCAACCTGAGCCTGGGTGATATTGCTTATGACTTCTCCGTTACCACTCCCGACGGCAAGGTCGTGACCCTGTCCGAGGAGCTGAAGACCAAGGATGTTGTTGTGCTGAACTACTGGTACAACGGCTGCTCCGCTTGTGAGTACGAGTTCCCCTATATGGAAGAAGCTTACCAGATGTATAAGGATAAGGTCAGCATCATTGCGGTTGACCCCATGTACGACAATGCTTCTACCAAGGGCTACCAGGAATCCCGTGGCCTGACCTTTACCATGGCTTCCGTGGCAAAGACCTGGCCCACTGCCTTTAATGTGAACGGCGCAAACGTGGACGGCTACCCCACCACCATCATCATCGACCGTTACGGCCGTATCTGCATGATCGAAGAGGGTGCTTTGACCGCTCTGCGTTACTGGACCAGCATTTTCGAGCATTTCACCGCTGAAAACTATGAGCAGAAGCTGATTCTGACTGCAGATGACCTGCTGACCAAGGTCAAGCCCAATGTGGCTATGCCTGCCTCTGAGCAGATCGCTGAGACGATGAACGCAGAAGGCGTAGAGGCTACCTTCCGTGCTGACGAGGATGAGTATTCCTGGCCCTTCGTTCTGGCTGAGTACGACGGCGAGACCGTTTTGATGTCCACCAACAAGGAAATGGATGATTCCTATGCCATTATCTATATGGATGTGACTCTGAAAGCCGGTCAGGCATTTGGCTTTGATTATCTGGCATCCACCGAGTTGGGTGGCGACTATCTGCACGTGATCGTCAACGACGAGCCCATCAATTCCATCTCCGGTTGGGACGAGAAGCCCACTTGGAAGTCCTGCTACCCCTGGGTTGCAGATGAGGACGGCACTTATGAGGTAGCACTGTGCTACATCAAGGACTCCGATGGTTCTGAAGGCGAAGATACTGTCTACATCAAGAACCTGCGTGTGACCACCGAGGATGCAATCGATGCTCCCACCTACCTGCCCAGAAATGCGGCTACTTCTACCGATGGTTTTGAGTATAACTATGTGGACGTAGTGCTCAACCCCAACGATGGCTACTACCACGTGGGCAATGCCAACGGTCCTCTGCTGCTGGCTCTGCTGATGGACTATTCTGAGTTCACCGAGGAAGGCACGATCTGGGATCTGTGCTATGACGGCGCAGCGAAGGATCTGTATCCCCAGATGGAGAAGTATTTCTCCTATGCTTCCAACTCCAAGATCAACGGTGTATGTACCGTTACTGCCGAATTGGGCGAGCTGCTGAAGCAGGTTGCTGACAAGGCTGGCTTTACCGATGATGAGAACGAGTGGCTGAAGATCTGTATGTACTATGCATCCTACGGCACCAAGGGCGAGCAGCTGGAAGACCCCATCCGTGGTCTGTCCACCTTCAGCGCTCTGAAGGCTAAGGAAGGCAAGAATGTGGCTACCAACCAGTTCGTTTATGACCTGGATAAGATCCTGATGCCCCGTGGCTATATTGCTGAGTTCGTTCCCAGCAGATCCGGTGTTTACCGCATCACCTCCCGCAGTGAGGCTGAGGTCGAGGGCTGGATCTTCAACGAGAACATGGAAACCACCTACACCTACTGGTACAATGAGCGTGCTTGGGAAGACGGCAACAATGTTTCCATGCTGTTCTACATGGAGCAGGGCAAGAAGTACTACATCAACATTGCTTTCTGGGATTACTACGGCAAGGGCACTGTTCCTTACGATATTGAGTACATGGGCGCTACCTACAAGGTACTGCAGCTGTGCTCTCCCGGCTTCTTCACCTATGACACCGACGCTACCGGCGAGGCTATGTATGACGTTATCTCTGGCGGTATCGATGTAGTTCTGGGCAGCGACGGTTACTACTATGAGGATCTGGGCGGCGGCAAGCAGGGTTCCAAGATCTATGCTGACCTGGTGGGTGTGACCTCTCTGTTCAGCGATCCCATTATCTCTGTTGGCGATTCTGTTGGCCTGTTGGATAAGGGCGCATTCGACTTCAGCAAGACCGAGGACGATAACTGGGTGCTGGCTACCATTCAGCAGAACAAGGGTGACCTGGAGGCCACCGACAAGTATCTGCGTGACTACTGGGGCGAGGACTACGACGCAAACTACGAGGCCTACATGGTTGAGGATGTGTTCGAAGGCATCTACCACGGTGCCGGCGGTGACCTGACCGAGGAAATGCGTGGCTATGTGAACAAGATGATCACCTCCGGTGAGCTGAACGGCCTGGTTCCTGTGGATGCTCGCCTGGCTGAGATTCTGCAGCTGCTGATGGATAAGTTCACATTCGAAGGTGTTGAGAGCTCCTGGATCAAGGTTTGCTACTACTACAACAACATCAACGCACAGAACCCCTTCTAATAAGATCGTGAGGTAACGATTATGAACATGAAACGAATTCTGACTCTGGTGCTGGCCCTGGCACTGTGCTTGAGCCTGGTGGCTTGCGGCGGCGAGGACAGCGGTTCCAAGAAAGAAACAACTGAAAAGATTGGCGAAAACGAAGCAAAGTATCAGATTTCTGTGGTAGATTCCACCGGCGCACCTGTTTCTTCCGGTGTGATCGTTCGCATTCTGCAGAACGGTCAGCAGGTGGAAATGCAGGTTGCCAATGAGCAGGGCGTGGCTGAAAAGATCATGACCAAGGGCGACTACACTGTAGAACTGAAGTTTACCGATTCCAAGGTTTCCTACTATTATAACCAGGAAGCTATGACCTTGTCCGCTGACAAGACCCAGCTGGAAGTGAAGCTGTTCAATATGCCCGGCGAGGGTGATAACCTGTATGCTCCCATGATTAGCGGCGAGAGCGCAGATACCACCGCATACCCCGTGGCTGAGGGTGGCACCTATGTGACCATGGAAGTGGATGCTCGTAACTACTTCCTGTTCACGCCTACCCGTTCCGGCACCTATACCTTTGCACTGACCGAGGGTGAGGGTACTGTAGGCTACTACGGTTCTACCTACTTCGTGCAGGCTATGACCGCAATTGACCCTGTTGAGAATGTGATCACCCTGTCTGTCCGTCCCGACAACATTGGCGAGGCTGGCGCAACCAGCACCTATGTCATCGGTGTGGATGCCAAGACGGAGACCGGTGTTCTGGTCATTACTCGTACCGGTGATCATCAGCACACCGTGGAGGATGAACCCTGGACCGAGTACATCACCAGCCATACCCCCAGCAAGTTTACCTTTAAGGCAACTGCTGGCAAGACCTTGACCTATGTGGACATTATGAATGGCAAGACCGAGGATTATCCTGTGGTTCTGGGCAGCGATGGCTTCTATCACATGGGTTCTGAGGATGGCGCTCTGGTGTATATCAACCTGGGCAAGGAAGCTCCCAACCTGTCCTTTGAACTGATGGTCAACGGCGATGGCCTGGCTGGCGGCAGCCCTGTGAGAAAGTATTTCTACGATGAGGAAGGCAACTTCGTCAAGAAGGAAGAGTACACCCAGATCATGTCCAGCTACTTAGAGTGCAAGGACGAGGAGACTGGTCTGTATCCCTTGACCGCTGACCTGGCTTATATTATCAATACTCGTTCCGGTTGGTGGACCGTAGGCGACGCGGATTACAGATTCGAAGGCTGTAACCCCGAGTTGGGCTGGCTGTTCGCTTGCTGCTACGAAAAATAAGAATTTTATTGCCCCCACCGGTCGATTTTGACCGGTGGGAGAAACCCTTTCATTAGGAGTGAGAAAAACCGATGAACAAGAGAGTTAGATCCCTGTTGTGTCTGGTTTTGAGCGTTCTCATGCTGCTGTCCCTGGCTGCTTGCAAGAAGGGCGGCAAGGATGCAGCAAGCACCAATGGTACTGAGAAGGGCACAAACCCCACAACCGGAAAAGCGGCTGTACATACCGTTCGCATTCTGAATGAGGCGGATGCGCCTCTGGAAAATGTGGGTGTGTACATTTATGAAGACGAGACCATGAAAGAGCTGGTGTGGTATGATGCCACCGATGCAGAAGGTAAGATGTCCTTTGAGGATGTTCAGCGTGATACCTATGTGGCAGTGCTGGACGAAGTGCCTGTGGGCTATGAGGTAAAGGAATTCTATCCTCTGACCGGCTTGGAGACCGAGATCCGTCTGGAGATCGGTGTTATGACCGAGGATATGGACATTGTCTATAACCTGGGCGATCTGGTCATGGACTTTACTGTGACCGATACAGAAGGCCAGGAGTATTCCTTGAAGAAGCTGCTGGAGAGCAAGGATGCTGTGGTTCTGAATTTCTACTATAACGGCTGTGTTCCCTGCCAGATGGAGTTCCCCTTCCTGCAGGAAGCCTACGAAGCATACAGCGAGAATATTGCTGTGATCGCCATGAATCCTCAGGATACAGAGGAAGCTGTGGCTGCGTTCAAGAAAGAGCATAAGCTGACCTTCCCCATGGTAGCTTGCGATAAGAAGTGGGAAGAGATCATGCAGATCACTGCATATCCCACCACTGTGGTCATTGACCGCACAGGTACTATCGTTCTGCGCCACACCGGCGGCATCGAGAGCGCACAGATCTTCAAGGATGTGTTTGAAGCAGTTTCCGGTGAAGAGTATGAGCAGAAGATCTATAAGAGCATCTCTGAAGTACCCACTTCCGCAGAAGAAGGCAGCGTGGACAATCCCGCACTGATGGGCGCAACCCCTAAGTTCCAGCTGACCATCGAGGCAGGTAAGGAGCATTATATTGAGTTTCTGAAGCTCAAGAACATGACCATGACCATTGCCGACCCCGATGCTTATGTCATTTATAACAACAAGACCTACAAGGCTGAAAACGGTGTGGTTTCCCTGGTGGTTACCTGCCCGGATATGAATACCCCCGTCAAGATCGGCTTTGGTAACAGCTCTAAGGTCACCAAGACCTTTACCATTACCATGGCAGCCCAGCCCGGTACTTTGGATAATCCCTACAGCTTGAAGCTGGGTGATAACAAGGTGTCCATCAAGGCTGGCAACGACCAGGGTGTGTACTACACCTGGACCGCTAAGGAAAACGGCAGCCTGCATGTTTGGTGCATCAATTCCACCGCAGGCGTCAAGTACGACTGCGTGCTGTACAACCTCAATTCCTATGCACAGCGCAGTCTGAATTCGGACGGCAAGGATGGCGAACTGGGTCGCCGTTATGTGGAAGTTCTGGTAAACAAGGGCGATAAGGTGCAGATGATTGCAGCTGTTCTGCCCGATGAAAGCTGGAACTACCGTGGCGGTAACTTTACCTATATGGCAGAGTTCGTGCCCGGCGCAGGCCGTGATCAGGGCAAGGAAGATTTGACCACCTACACGGTTACGGTTACCGATGCCGACAAGAAGCCCATGGCCAACGTAAACTTTCATACGGTGGTCAAGGAAGAAACCAAAGGTTTTTCAACCAATGCAGAAGGCGTGGCAAAGGTCGATCTGCCCACCGGTGAATACAAGGTCACCATGATCGTGCCGGAAGGCTACACTTCTGAGGTAACAGAGTTTACTCTGACCAAGAAAGCCCCTGAGTATGCCATCGTGCTGACAGAAAAGATCATCGTCATGGCGGACTACACCGTTACCGTGACCGATCCCAACGGCGATCCTGTGGTAGGTGCTACTGTGGTTATCGGCACACAATTTGCTGTGACCAACGAGAATGGTCAGGTGACTATGACCTTGGAAGAGGCTGAGTACACCGTTCAGGTCACTGCTCCCGAAGGCTATGTCATTCCTGTGGACAGCTACACCTTCCCCGAGGGTGAGAAGGAGTTGCTGGTGGATGCTGAGTACATTCCCGGCACACAGATGAATCCCTTGGATCTGACCGAGGATCTGCTGGTTGAGGAAGATTATGCCGCAACTGTTACCGTACCTGCAGGTCAGACGGTTTACTACTGCGCATACCGTGTTGGTGGCATGTTCATGTCCATTAACGGTGGCCAGGAGCTTCAGTGTGCTGTTTCCGGCATGTGGTCTCCCTATGTGTTCGAGCTGACCAATGACGAGCTGCAGGATAAGACCTATACCATTACGGTTCGTTATGCTGAGGGTCATTATATGAACCCTGTGGTTCTGGAGAACTTGGGCGATCTGGAAACCAAACTGGAAGCAGGCGATGATGACGGCTTCTACTACAGCTGGACCGCACAGGAGGAAGGCTTCGTTACCTTCTACATTTCCTCTATTACCGAGAATGTCATTGGTGACATTGTGCTGACCAACAACACCAACTCTACGATCCGTTCCCTGTTGGAGGACGGTAAGGATGGTCTGGTGACTCTGAATGTGGCAGCCGGTGATACCGTTACCATTCAGATTATGACCTCTGCCTTTGACAGCGAGGATAATTATGTAGGCAACCAGGCAGCAGATATTACCTGTGTTGGTAGCTTTACAGCCCAGGAAAACACCGACGATACCAAGATCACCTACTCTGTAGTAGTCAAGGATGAAAATGGTGAACCCATGGAAGGTGTGGCAGTTACCATCGGTGTCAGCCAGCTGACCACCAATGCAAACGGCCTGGCATTTGCCCAGTTGGTAGAGGGTACTTACACCGCTACCGTGACCTTGCCCGATGGCTACAAGGCAGATCAGACCCAGTTCACCTTGACTGTTGAGGAGTCTCAGGCCAATGTGGTTCTGAAGCAGATGCAGGAACTGGATTACACCGTTGACGTGAAATTTGACGGCAATGCCTATACCGGCTCTGTGAAGGTGCAGATCCTGAAGGGTAGCGAAGTGGTCTTTGAGCAGACTACCACCACCGGTTCTGTGACCACCAAGTTGCTGGAAGGCGACTACACCGTAAAGCTGACTCTGGACAGCAACCTCTATGGCTATAATGCTGCATCTGCTGTTCTGTCTGCAGAGGCTACCAGCTTGACCATTGCTCTGGAGAAGTTGACTACTTATACCGATTACACCGTCACCGTTACCGATTATAACGGCAAGGCATACTCCGGCATTTTCGTACAGATCATGAAGGGTACGCAGGTGGCTGCTTCCGGTACTACGGATGCAAAGGGTAAGTTTGCCAAGAACCTGGAGACCGGTGAGTATACTGTAAAGTTGACCTTCAGCGGCACTTCCTACTATTACAACACCAAGACCGCTGTCCTGACCGGTGTTGCTCCCAACCTGACCATTCAGTTGGCAGGCGAGGTGGATCCCAGCAAGGTGTATAGCCACTGGATCATCAATGATCAGAATATGTATGTGCTCAGCGAGGGTGCTACCCATGTTCAGGTCAGCGCATCCAAGCCTTACTACACCACCGATAAGGGTTATCCCGATTGCTTGTTCTTCTTTGAACCCTCTCAGACCGGTGTGTTCCGTGTCAGCATTGACCAGCCCGGTGTGGAGCTGAGAAACTATGGTTCCAGCCCCTACTTCCTGTATGTGGCAGATACCGCATCTAAGCATGAGGATAATGCTCTGACCTTTGAGGTCAAGTATGCTGACCAGGTGGGCAATGTGTTCATGTTCTTGGGTATTGAGGTTGTGGACGGCATTACCGATCTGTGTGTCACCATTACCCGTGTTGGTGATCCCGGCTTTGATATGTATGCCGAGCCTTATAGCACCGATTGGATGACCGGCTATAAGCCCACCCAGCAGAAGGTTACCGTGCCTTCCGGCAAGTCCGTGAAGTATGTGGACATTAAGGCCGCAACCAGCGCATATACCCTGGTATTCAATAACAGCGATGGCTACTACCATGTAGGTTCTGCATCCGGCCCTGTGCTGTATCTGAACCTGGGTACTGTGACCAAGCAGTATATTTCCTTTAATGAAATCATCAACGGTACTGCAGAAGGTGCCGGCGGCGCCCCCATCCGCAGATACTTCTTTGACGAAAACGGCGCATTTGTCAAGAAGGAAGACTATACCGAGGTGCTACAGGGCTATATCAGCTGCGCAGATACAACCTATGGTTTGTATCCTGTGACCCAGGAGCTGGCTTACATCCTGCAGAACGCAAAGCCCGGCTGGTGGGATTCCACATCCGCAGACTACCGGCTGACCGATTGTAACCCCGAGTTGGGCTGGCTGTTTGCTTGCTGCTATATTCAGTAATTATTTATTCTTGTGTAGGGAACGCTGTCCTCAGCGTTCCACTACCGAGATCATTAAGGAGGAAAAACCATGAAAAAGATTTTGGCTATGATTCTGTGCCTGGTTCTGGCTATGAGCCTGGTGGCTTGTGGCGAGAAGGAGAAGGAAACCACTCCCGAGACCGAAGCTGTCACCCTGCCTGTTCTGACCGAGAACACCGAGGAAGCTACCGAGGATACAGCTGCTGTGGTGTACAAGGTCACCGTTGAGGATGAGAATGGCATGCCCTTCTCTAACCTGATGGTTCAGCTGTGCAACGACACCGGCTGCAATCCCTGCCTAACTGAAGAGGATGGCACTGCAACCTTCATCGTGCCTGAGTATCGTGATGATTACCATGCTAACGTGACCGTCGTTCCCGAGGGCTACGAGTATGCATCCGGCGAGGAGAATCATTACTTTGAGGAAAACTCCACCGAACTGACCATCGTTCTGCGTTCTCTGAACGGCCAGGAAGAGGTTGTTGAGGATATTCCTGCAGAGTTTACTGAGTCTGCCGGTGAGGAAGATCCTGTAGAAGAGACTGAGACCGAAGAGGTTGAGGTAGACGCTACCGAAGCTGAATAAGTTCAAAACCGCTCGAGCCGTTCGGCTTGGGCGGTTTTTATATGACAGATATTGGGAAAATTGCGGAGAACACGGGATAAAAGGAACTTTTTAGAGGATAAAGTGGAAAATGTAGCACAAGAGAAAATCAAGATGGGATAGCAACTGGAAAAATTGTGCATTTTCCCGTACTAAAATTAGCGTTAATTTCTTGAAATTGCTCTTGCAATGTTTTATAATCAAAATGGGGAAGCTTGGAGAACCTAACAAACAGAAACGACTCGATCTCATCCCCGAATAAACAAGAAATTACAAGGAGAAATCTTATTTATGTCCTATTTTTTCAACATCATTTCCTTACTGGGCGGCCTGGCGCTGTTCCTGTTCGGTATGGATGTCATGGGCAAATCTCTGGAGCGTACTGCCGGTGGTAAATTACAGACCGTTCTGGCAAAAATGAGTTCCAATGTGCCTAAGGGCTTCCTGTTGGGTGTGGCCGTTACGGCGGTGATCCAATCTTCGTCGGCCACTACGGTCATGGTGGTGGGCTTCGTTAACTCCGGCATTATGAACTTGAAACAGGCTGTGGGTGTCATTATGGGCTCTAACGTGGGTACTACTGTCACCGCCTGGATTCTGTCACTTTCCGGCTTGGAGGGTGAAAGCTTCCTGATCCAGCTGTTTAAGCCTTCGACGCTTGCCCCTGTTGTGGGCATCATTGGTATTGCCATGTTCATGTTCTCTAAGTCCGACATGAAGAAGAATGTGGGCACGATCCTGCTGGGTTTCCTGGCGCTGATGACCGGTATGGACGTCATGAGTGATTCCATGGCATTTTTGAAGCATGAGCCCTGGTTCGGTGAACTGATGATCTCCTTCAGTAACCCCATTTTGGGCATTCTGTTTGGTGCGGCCTTGACCGCTATCATCCAGTCCTCTTCCGCATCCATCGGTATTTTGCAGGGTCTGTGCGTCACCGGTGCGGTGACCTATGGCGCAGCCATTCCCATTATTCTGGGTCAGAATATCGGTACTTGTGTCACCGCCATGATGGGCGCTATCGGTGCAAACCGGAATGCCCGCCGTACGGCTATGGTTCACCTGCTGTTTAATGTGGTGGGTGTGGCGATGTTTGCTCTGATCTTCTATGGTGTGGGCTTCTTTGTAGAATGGTCCTTCCTGGATAGCCAAATGCAGGCTTGGGATATTTCCCTGATCCACACCGGCTTTAACCTGTTGGCAACCGCCGTGCTGCTGCCTATGAACGGTCTGTTGGTGAAAATGGCATGCATTTTCATTCCCAAGGAATATACCCCACAGAAGATGGAACTTTTGGACGAGCGTCTGCTGGCAACCCCTGCGGTGGCTGTGCAGCGTGCCCATGAGATCGCCATTGAGATGGCGGAAGCTTCCCGGGATGCCATGGAAATGGCTATGGGCTTGACCCGTGGATTTGATGCAGATGTTTTTGAACAGGTGCGTCAGCTGGAGGATAAGACTGACCGCTACCAGGATGCCCTGGGCACATACCTGGTAAAGCTGTCTGCTATGAGCTTGTCCAGACAGGATAACCGCACCTTGAACACCCTGTTGTACACGGTGGCGGATGTGGAACGTATGGCAGACCATGCGGTATCCATTGGTAAGGCCGCCCAGGAAATGGCAGAGAAGAATATCGATTTTTCTGCCCAGGCCAAGGCAGAGCTGCTGGTTTTGGAGCGTGCTGTGCTGGACGTTATGAATCGTACGGTTGCGGCCTATAAGAACTTTGACCACACCCTGGCTGTGAAGGTCGAGCCCCAGGAGCAGGTTGTTGATAGCCTGGTTCGTGAGGTGAAATCCCGCCATGTGCGCAGACTCCGTGATGGCCTGTGTACGGTGGAATACGGCTTTGTGCTGGAGGACATCCTCACCGCCTACGAGCGAACCGCTGACCATTGTTCCAATGTGGCTGTGGAGGTTCTGCAGGTAGCAGAGGGTAAGCTGGAAGCCCACGAATATCTACATGCTCTGAAGGCCGGCGAACTGCAGGAAAGCGCAAGCTTTGCCGAGCGCTTTGCCCGCTATAAGGAGCAGTATCAGTTCCCCGAAGAACAATAATCAAAACGACCCTGAACCTCAGGGTCGTTTTTAAATGCAAATAAATTCCAATTTTCTGCTTTGCCTCCCCTGTAGGGGAGGTGCCCCGAAGGGGCGGAGGGGTTTACGGAGATTGAGATCAGCTAACCCCTCAGTCGCTTCGCGACAGCTCCCCTACGAGGGGAGCCTTGTGCACGAGAAATTGGAATTTGATTGACTTTGTTTCGATAATCCTGTAAAATAGCTATAAAATCTATAAAAGTGAGAGCGTTATATGTCAAATGAATTAAAGCGAAAGTACGGTCTGTTCACCGCCATTTGCATGGTGGTTGGCGTCGTGATCGGCTCCGGTGTGTTTTTTAAGGCACAGGATATTCTAAAAAAGACCGGCGGCGATATGCCCTTGGGAATCGTGGCATGGATCATCGGCGGTGCGATCATGCTGGTGAGCCTGCTGACCTTCTCCTTTATGGGTCAGAAATATGAAAAAGTTAACGGTCTGGTGGACTATGCAGATGCCACCGTAGGTAGCCGATACGGCTATTTTATGGGCTGGTTTGTCAGCACGGTCTATTTGCCTTCCATGACCGCTGTGCTGGCATGGGTATCTGCTATGTATACCATGGTGTTCCTGACCAGTGCAAATCCCAACTTTCCTATGATGATTTCCGTGGCGGACGGCGGCTGTGCCATTGGACCGGAGTGCATCGCCTTGACCTTGTTCTATCTGTGTGGAATTTATGCTGTGAATGCCTTGTCTCCCAAATTGGCAGGCCGTTTCCAAACCGGTACCACCTTGATCAAAATGATTCCTTTGGTTTTGATCGCTGTGGTGGGTGTGATCTATGGTCTGGTCAGCAGCCAAGGTACTTTGGTGGAGAATTTCACCACCAAGGCAACCCATGTAACCCCGGTGAGCAACCCCTTGCTCAGTGCGGTTTGCGCCACGGCTTTTGCCTACGAGGGCTGGATCATTGCCACTTCTATTAACGCAGAGATCAAGGAATCCAAGAAGAATCTGCCCAGAGCCTTGCTCATTGGCGGCATTGTGATCGCAGCCACCTATATTTTGTACTATGTAGGCGTGGCAGGCGGCGCCACCAACGATCAGCTGATCGATTTGGGCGCACCGGTGGCATTTACCAATATTTTTGGCGGTTTCTTTGGCAATGTTCTGAATTTGTTTGTGGTGATCTCCTGTTTGGGTACGACCAACGGTTTGATGTTGGCAAGCAGCCGGGGCATGTATTCTCTGGCAGCCCGTGGAAAAGGCCCTGCACCCAAGACCTTCTCCCAGTTGGATGCCCAAACCAATATGCCCAATAATTCTGCGATCGTGTCCTTGCTCATCATCGCCGGTTGGTTCCTGTACTTTATCTGCGGTGTGCAGTTGGGCTGGGCAGGCAAGTATGCGTTTGATGCATCGGAGCTACCCATCATTACCATCTATTTCATGTATTTGCCCATGCTGATCCAATGGATCCGCAAGGAGAAGGATCAAACTCTGGTCCGTCGGTTCATTATGCCGAGTCTGTCCATTTGCGGCGCATTGTTTATGATCTATGCCTGTATCTTTAGCCACGGTTGGGGCTGTTTGTGGTATTTGATCGTCTTTGCCGTGATCATGGGCATTGGTGCATTGTATCAGAAAAATAAACAATAACAAAGGAAATGATCCTATGAAAAAGCTATTATCCTTACTGCTGGCGCTGAGTTTGCTGTTGGCGCTGGCAGGCTGTGGCGCAGAATCTGCGCCTACGGCGCAACAACCTGTTACAGAAGCCACTGCACCGGAGGGTACGACCCTGCCGCTGTATTGGCCGCCCCTGCCCGAGGAGACAGAGGCCACCGAAGCGGAAACTGTGGACAGTGAGATCCCAGATCAGCCTCAACCTACGGACGACACCCGTCCCCGTGAGGATGAGGTTTCCGGCAGACCCTCCACCCAGACAACCCCTAATCGTGAGCCGGAAGCATCCGGTGGTTATGTGCCTGCGGAAACGCAGGCTACTCCCACAACACCTCAGACTGACTATGAGCCTCGTCCGGATGACGATCCGGTGGTTCCCCAACAGACACAGCCCTCCGGTAATTATTTAGATCCCAACGGCAGCTACGATTCCAAGAAGGATGTGGCGCTGTTCCTCCATACCTACGGATACCTGCCCAATAATTACATCACCAAGCGGCAGGCGGAGGCTTTGGGCTGGTCCGGTGGATCGGTGGAGCGTTACGCACCGGGCAAATGCATCGGTGGCGACCGATTCTATAACAACGAAGGCTTGCTCCCCAGAGGACATACCTACTATGAATGCGATATCGGTACGCTGGGTAAGAGTTCCCGTGGTGCACAGCGGATCGTCTATTCCACCGACGGTTTGATATACTATACCTCCAACCACTACAAATCCTTTACTTTGCTTTATGGAAGTCCTTAATATGATCATTGATTGTTCGCAAATCGAAAACAAGTCGCAGCTTCATGCGCTGCTGGCAGAGAAACTGGAATTTCCTGCTTATTATGGACATAATTTGGATGCCCTTATGGATTGTCTTACGGCTATCTGCAGGGATCTGACTCTTTGCCTGACAGGATGGGGATCTCTGGGGGATTGGAAAGAAGGCTTTGAAAATGTGTTTCACTATGCCATGGAAGAAAATCCCCATCTAACCATACGGTTAGAATGTAAAATGCAGAATGCATAATGCATAATAATTGCAGCGTCCTTGTAGGGAACGCTATCCTCTGCGTTCCGGAAAGAATTTTGACCTCGAAGGGCAAAATTCATTATACAGAACAAAATTCCCCAGAAAAAAGCAAATGCTTTTTCTGGGGAATTTTCTTATTTTACTTCGCAGTTTTCCATGGCATAATCCAGCAAGATATTGATCAATTCATTTCGGGAACGGTTTGTCTCATCTGCCAGTTCATTGAGTCGCGCAACAGTTTCATCCTTAATACGAATAGAAAAAGTCTTATAACCATCCTCACCCTTGATGGACTTTTTGTTGATAATCAGCTTTTCTTTCATGGCAGTTCACCTCTAACAGCTATTATGCCTTGACAAATGTTATTAATATATGTTATTATTTCTAACATAAAACATGTTAGGAGTGAAAGTGTGAAAAAATCTGTGTTTTCCCAATTAATTCTGCTGATCGTCGTTGCGCTGCTTTGTGTGGCGGTAACCGTGGTCTTGGCTCTGTGGGCAGGCTCTGCGGAAAAAGATTTTTTGAATTTGCAGAACTTTAACTGGTCCAATGCCATTCCTGTGATTTTAGTTGGCGGTTTTGTATGCTGTGTAGTCGTTGGAATTGTTGTGTTATTTGTGACGAGAAATGTCTTCCATAAGACTATGGACTATCTCTCAGAAATAAATAAAAATGGAGGTAAAGAAGAATGAAATGTACAAATCATCCCGAGGTGGAAGCAGCCGGAATCTGTGCCTATTGCGGCAAGCCTTATTGCCAGGATTGCCTAGTTGAGGTAAAGGGCAGAATGTATTGCAAGGCAGACCTGGGTAATGTGATGGACGAGGCTAAGAATTCTGCGCAGGCAACCCCTGTTATCAACATTACCAACAGTAATGAAAGCACCAACACCAATACCAATATGAATGTTGGTATGATGGGTGTGGGCCCCAGAAAGAGTAAAATGGTTGCGCTTATTCTGTGTATTCTGGGCTTCTTTGGTCTGGGAGGCCTGCATCGTATGTATGTGGGCAAGGCTGGCAGCGGTGTATTGCATTTGTTTACATACGGTCTGTGCGGTATCGGTACCATCATCGACCTGATTGCCATCCTATCCGGTGGTTTTAGAGACAGCTATGGATATCCGCTGGTCTAAGATCAAGCAAAACATAAGAAATAAGAGATATTCCCTATACACTTTGGGTATAGGGATACTCTTTTTTGTAGGCGCATATTGCATAACGAGATATGTGCGTGTGCCATTGTGTTTGGCAAAGAATTTATTTGGTGTTCGATGTTTTGGGTGTGGTCTGTCCAGAGGCATGATTGCGCTGTTGCATGGGCAATGGAGATTGGCAACCCAATATCATATTCTGTCAATACCGATTGCGGGAGCCTTTGCTATTTATGCAATCAAAACTGCCTATGAGATTATTTTCAAATGAAATATAAAACTCCCCAGAAAAGCAAGTGAAAAGCTTTTTTGGGGAGTTTTTGGTGCGATATAAAGAATTTTGCCCATCGAGGTCTAAATTCTTTTCGGAACGCTGAGGACAGCGTTCCCTACAAGGATGCGGCAATTATTTTGCACTTTGCATTTTGCATCATTCCAGGTTTCCGGATTGGATATGCTCGGCTAGCAGGTCACGGGCGAAAATATCCGGTGCGTAGGTATCGATGATGGTCATGTTGTTTTTGGCATAGTTGGCAGAATAGGTGTCAGTAACCACGTAGTAGGTGGCATCCGGGTCGATTTGCTGTTTTACCTGTTCTCCGTAGGGACTTAGCTTGATGTAGTAAGCGTAATGATCGGTTTCCAAAAACTTTTCAATGAGATCTCGACCTTGGATAGAACATAGGGTGATCCGGTTGTCAAAGGGGAGCAGGGAGTAGAGTAGGCTGTAGTCCACCTGTCCCTGTGCCATAAAGCTGGGGGAACGGCAGGACATATAGCCGCCACCCAGCACAATGTCATATTCAGCGCCCCATTTTTCCAGACCCTTTTCGCAATACAGGTCAGCTACCAGCTGGCAGACCGCTTTGCTATTGCGGTACTGACCGTTCATACCCAAGACCTTTTCTCCCGGGGCGATCTGCTGGGCATATTGCTCTAACAATTGCGATACAATGGGATCGGCATCCCGGTGGGTATACGCACTGGTGGACAGCAGTTCTGCGGTCAAAACCTGGGAATGGGAATTGGCTTTGTTGATCAGTACCGTGGCATGGGAAATGCCTTGGTTATTGCCACCGGCCTGCAAATGGTAGATGCCTTGTTGATCTTGCAAGGTGTACCAGTAATGGGAGTCGGCTTCCAAGACCAGATCCACATAGCCCTGGGACAGGGTGGTGTCATAATAGTCACCGATCTCCTTGTTGCCTACGGACAGCACCTGGTCGCCGGAGGTGGTCTGGTCATAGCCGTCGTGTAAGGCATACACGATAAAATCCACACCCTGGCTGCGCAGTTTCTCGGCTTCTGCTTTTACAAGAGCGGTGAGTTCTGCGCCGTTTTTGAAATAGAAGCCTGTGGAATGCTCTGCGGCAATGGCGTAATAGCAATTACCGATAGCACCGATGATGCCGATCTGGACACCGTCCATTTCCACCACCAGGGAGCTTTGACAGTAATCGACCGGCTGGTCGGTCTCCCGGTCATAGATGTTAATGGCCAGGAAGGGGAATTGGGCTAAATTACGGTTTTCCCGGACGGCTTCTTCGCCCCAATCGTATTCGTGACCACCCATGGTCATGGCCGCAAATCCCAGATCGTTCATCCATTGGGTGATGATTTGTCCACGGGTCAAAGCGGATTGGGCAGTGCCTTGCCACAGATCGCCGGTGGCAAGCAATACAGTGTTGCCGGATCGCTGGGCTTGCTTTAAATAGGTGGATAATTCGTCCACACCGGGCTGATAGTCCGTGTCCGCCAATTTGCCGTGGAGATCGTTGATGGCATAGATGTCTACGGTTACCAGCATACTCTCGCCGCAAACTTCGCAGAGTCCATCATCATTTTGGTCGGTATGACAGGCAGTTTTCGGTGCTTGGGCGGCTTCCTTGCCGCAACCCACCAATAGAATTGCAACTGCCAATAATATGCATAGCTTCTTCATAAAAATCCCTTCAAATTTCAATTTATCGCACACAAGGCTCCCCTCGTAGGGGAGCTGTCGCGAAGCGACTGAGGGGTTAGCAGATCTCAATCTCCGTAAACCCCTCCGCCCCTTCGGGGCACCTCCCCTACAGGGGAGGCAAAGCGATAAATAAACATTTACCCCGGGTTTCCCGGGGTAAATGTTTATTTTGCGGTGTCGATGGATTTACCAAAGACCACAAAGCGTTGATACAAATATTCAGAGACGAAATTGACCACCATGGTCAGTGCCAGCACTAGGTATTCATTCCAATGGCAGGTTTCTGTCAATACCGCCGTCCACCAGGTAGACAGGGGCGTAAATACCAGATAGAAGAGGGCTACCAATCCCATAGCTTTGGGAATGTTGCTGGCAGATTGGAAGGTGTACTTCCGATTCAGTGTAAAATTCCAAAGCACAGAAAGACTCAAGGCAATCAAGTAAGATAACCAGCTTGCCAACTGAATGACTTCATTGCCAATGATGTCTGCAAGGACTTGGATCACACCTGCGCTGATGGAAAACAGCAAAAACTTAATAGTGCGCAGCAGTTCTTTATTGGAAGTCATAAAAAGCCTCCTTTATGCCAGGCTGCCCTCAGAAATGAAATCTGCAACCAGATCTCGGGCAAAGACCTTTTCGGCATAGATATCGATCACGGTCATCTTGTTGTATTTGTAGTAAGCGGAGTAGGAGTCGGTGACCACATAATAAGTGCCGTCGGGATCAATGGAATCCTTGATCTTTTCACCATAGGGACTGAGCTTAATGTAGTAGGCATAATGCTCGGTTTCCAGGAACTTTTCGATGAGATCACGACCCTGAATGGAACACAGGGTGATCTGGTTATCGAAGGGAAGTACGGATTGGAGCAGACCGTATTTTACCTCACCGGCGGACATATAGCCCGGATCACGGCAGGAGATAAAGCCGCCGCCCAGCACGATGTCATATTCTGCGCCCCATTTTTCCAGACCCTTGTCGCAGTACAGATCGGCTACCATCTGGCAAATATCGTACTTATTGCGGTACTTGGCATTGTTGCCGACGATCCGTGTAGCCGGTGCAACCTGCTCGTTGTACTTTTCCATAAGATCTGCCACCACAGGATCGTCTTCCATCAGAGCATATTCACCGGTGGACAGTAGCTCTGTGGTCAGAACGGAGGAATTGCCATTGGCCTTGTTGATCAGAACCGTTGCATGGGAAATGCCTTTGTTGTCGCCGCCGCCCTGGAGGTGATAAACACCATACTGGTCTACCAGTACGTATTTCTGGTGCGTGTGGGCTTCGAACATCAGATCCACATAACCTTCAGAGAGGGTGGAGTCGTAGTAGCCGCCCAGCTCCCGGTTGCCTACCTGCTGTGCGTTGACACCGGAGGAGGTTTCGCCATAGCCGTCATGGATGGAGTAGATAATGAAATCCACACCCTCGCTGCGCAGCTTCTGGGATTCTTCCTTGACCAGTTCGGTCAACTCACGGCCGGTCTTAAAGTAGAAGCCGGTGGTATGCTCGGTGGCAATGGAGGAGTAGCAATCGCCCATGGCACCGATGATGCCGATCTGGACACCTTCTACATCCACAACCACGGAACTTTCGCAGTAATCCACACGCTCGTTGGTTTCAGAATCGAAGATATTGATGGCCAGGAAGGGGAACTCAGCCAGTTCGCTGTTCTGTCGCACCCAATCCTCACCCCAGTCGTATTCGTGGTTGCCCAGGGTCATGGAGGCAAAGCCCATCTGGTTCATCCAATCGGTAATAATAAAGCCCTTGGTCAGATTGGATTCCGGTGCGCCCTGCCACATATCGCCGGAGGACATGAGGATCATGTTGGAGGAGTTGGCCTGCTGCTTCAGATAGGTGGACAGCTCGTCCACACCGGGGTGATTGTCCGCATCGGCCAGCTTGCCGTGGAGGTCGTTGATGGTGAAGATATCCACACTCACCAGCACCACTTCCTGGCAATCATCGCACAGACCGTCGTCGTTTTTATCCACGTGGCCGGAATTGTTTACAGAGCCGTTGGGGTTGGTTTCCGGGGTGCTGGCGGTTTCTTTTCCGCAACCGGTCAGCAGCAAAACCAGCGCCAGCAATAAACATAATTTTTTCATAGCAAAATCCTTTCATGCTCTAATTTATCGCACACAAGGCTCCCCTCGTAGGGGAGCTGTCGCGAAGCGACTGAGGGGTTAGCAGATCTCAATCTCCGTAAACCCCTCCGCCCCTTTGGGGCACCTCCCCTACAGGGGAGGCA
>JAFYVL010000022.1 GCA_017549125.1 Oscillospiraceae bacterium
AAAGGGCTGTGGTTGGAGCCTGTCTTAAACCATCTTGTGGTAGGGGACGGTAACCGATCCACAGCATCCTATACAGTGTAGCATATGTTCCCCAAAAGGAACACTGTTTGCTGCTATTTCATAATACGAGGGGACGGTACTCTGTCCTAGGTTAAAGTGTTCGTAGTTTCCTGTTGTTCACAGCTTTTTGCCGCATATTTACGTATTAAGACACAGTTCCGTCCCCTTGTCTCCTTTAGGAAAGACCCTCATCCGTCAAAACCGGCTCATTACGAGCCGGTCAGAGTGTCAAAAAAGCCGTCAATCATCAAAACACAGGTTTTGATGATTGGCGGTTTCTTCTATTGTAGGGAATGCTGTCCTCAGCATTCCGTAAGACCATAGCTAGTAAAAACGCTTGCTACGCAAGGTGTTTTGACTTACTGCTTAGGCTCGACCCTCTCGAGTATCCACATACACTTCGGGGTCGAGTTGCTTGTCTTGACGGCTTTAGTGACCTCTGACAGTCTGTCAAAAAAGAGTTTTTTGACAGACTGACCGGCTCGTTACGAGCCGGTTTTTGACATCTTCTCCCCGGAGAAGGCTATGATCCATTCAATGCTCGAAGAAGTCTATGGGTTTGGTAAGGAGCAGCATCGTGACCAAAGCTGATCCGTACCGTACCGGTTTGTAAAGTACCGGCACTTTCATGGGCTAAGGGCGCACAATGGAGTCCTGCACGGACAGCAATCCCTCGTTTCCCCAAACGATCTGCCAATTCCTCACAATCTCCCGGAGGCACAAAGGAAAGTGTCCCTCCTTGATCAGATCCGTAAAATACCCGATATCCCCTATCTTCCAGGGCTTTTGCACAGCGAAGGGCTTCGGTGCGCTCTAATTGCAAAATCTCACCCATTCCCCTGGACAGAATATATGCCATACCTGCCTGCAGACCGGCGATCCCCGGCACATTCAGCGTACCGGCTTCTGCACCTTCCGGCAAATAATCCGGCATGGATTGCAGCATGGAATCGCTGCCTGTTCCCCCTTCCAGCAAGGCCACCGGCTGTCTGGCACAGAGCAAAAGTCCTGTACCCTGTGGGCCTAAGAGGGATTTATGACCGGGCATGGCGATAAAATCCGCACCCAGGTGTTCCAGTTTCACAGGCAGTACCCCAGCCGATTGCGCCGCATCTATCACAAATGGCACAGCGTACTGTCTACAAAGCCGGGACAGTTCCTCCACAGGCAGAATATAGCCAAATACATTGGAAGCATGGGTGAACACCGCCGCATCCTGGCCTTTCTTCAGAGCGGTTTCAAAGGCATCCAGGGTGTCAGCCGGGTCAAACAGGCGGCGACCTGCCACGGTGATTCCTGCTTGCAGACCGTGGAGGGGGCGGGTCACCGCATTATGCTCAAACCCGGAGATCACCACCCGTGCGCCGGGTTTTACCAATGTTTTAATAGCCAGATTCAGGCCATGGGTACAGTTATTTGTAAACACCACCTGCTCCGGTCTGCATCCAAAGAGTTTTCCGGCGGTCCGGCGACAGTTATAAACCATCTGTGCCGCCCGGTTTGCCGGGGCATGACCGCCCCGGCCGGGATTTCCGCAGATCTGCATGGCTTCGTTGACCGCCCGGTACACCTGGGGCGGCTTATGCAGAGAGGTTGCTCCATTGTCCAAGTAGATCATAGGAACAACTCCTCCAATTTGCCGTCCTCCCCCTTGCAGTAGACCTTCCGGAAGGGCATGTCATTGGCGCGCAGTAGCCGGACAGCCCCCACCACATCCTCCTGTTTCAGCCGCAAGCTATAACCGCAGCCCTGCTGCTCCATCCACCGCGGTGTTCTGTGTAGGGTACAACCGATCCCCGCCCGTCGCAGCAGCCCCTCTGAGCCTTGAGCCGGTGTGACGGAACGGAAGGTAATCATGCAATATTTCATAATAAAACCTCCCTGGCTAACCTATGCCAGGGAGGTCGAAAAGGTGCACATTGTGACAGGTATCCTTGCCTCCCCTGTAGGGGAGGTGGCACGGCATAAGCCGTGACGGAGGGGTGTGCTGAGATGCGACACCGTACACCCCTCAGTCACCTGCGGTGACAGCTCGCTGAGGCGAGCCCGGTCGGCGGCTCTGACAGTCCACCGGACTGTCATTCACTACCGCCGACTGCGCTTCGCTTACCCCTACGAGGGGAGCCTTATTCTTCCAATAAGCAAACAGCGTGGCAGGACATGCCGGAGCCGTCGCCGGTGAAGCCCAAATGCTCCTCGGTGGTGGCCTTGATGTTAATACGGCTCACATCCGTATGGAGCATCAATGCCAGGTTTTCCTGCATCTGGGGAATGTGATCCTTCAGCTTGGGTTTCTGGGCGATCATGGTCACGTCCACATTGCCCACCCGGTAGCCGGCATCTGCAATCTTCTGTCCCACAATGTCCAACAGCTTCATGGAGCTGATGCCCTTATAGGCAGGATCGGTATCCGGGAAATGTCTGCCAATATCTCCCATGCCGGCTGCGCCCAACAGGGCATCCATCACCGCATGGATCAGCACATCTGCATCGGAATGGCCGTCCAGACCCTTCTCATAATCAATTTTTACACCGCCCAGGATCAAGTCCTGACCTTCCACCAGACGGTGTACATCATATCCGTGTCCAATTCTCATTTTTGTTCCTCCCACAGCATTTGGGCGATCTTCAGATCCATAGGGGTGGTGACCTTGATATTATGCTCGTCACCCTCCACAATGCGAACCCGCATACCCAGCCGTTCCACAGCGGAGCAATCGTCAGTAATGGCCGCACCATCCACTTCCGCCTGCAGCAATGCCCCACGGAGCAGGTCAAAATCAAAGACCTGGGGGGTCTGAATGGCACGCAATAGATTCCGATCCGGGGTCTCGGTGACCACACCACCTTCCACGATCTTAGTGGTATCCTTCACGGGGATGCCGGGGGCAGCAGCATGGTAGGTATTGGCCGCACGAACGGTGCGGTCGATCAGTTCCCAGGTCACCAGGGGTCTTGCGCCATCCTGTACCGCCACCAGTTTCACCTTGTCAGACAGGGCATTCATGCCATTACGGACAGAGGCCGCACGGTCTGCGCCACCGGCCACTACCGCACGGATTTTGTCAAAGCCGTGGCACAGGGACATGATGGTTTCCAGCAGATCCGGACGGGTCACGACCACAATTTCCCGGACAGCAGGACATTCCTGGAATGCCCGAACGGTCTTTACGATCATAGGCTCGCCATCCAGAGGTGCCATCACTTTATCAATGCCGCCCATCCGGGATGCGTTACCGGCGGCCACGATCACCGCACCGCAGTAGCGCAATTTTAACAGCCGACGGGCAGGCTTGGTAAATTTCTGAATATTCATCTTAAAGCTCCTTGATCAGCTTCTTGAAATAGTCGCCACGCTCCATGAAGTTCTTGAACTGGTCAAATGCTGCGCTGGCAGGACTCATGAGCACCACGTCTCCGGCCTTGGCATCTGCGGCACTGCGATACACCGCATCGGTGAAGTCCTTGCAATCGATCAGTTCCGGGCAACCGGGGGTGTAGCCGGGGGCATTTTCCACCGCCTGGCGAATCTGAGCGCCGGTTGCGCCATTGAGGTATACCGCCTTGGCATGCTGACACACATAGGGTCCCAGCACATCATAGGGGATGTGCTTATCATAGCCACCGGCAATGAGGATCACCTTCTGGGTAAAGCTCTTCAGGCCGGCAATGGTACGGGTGGGAGAGGATGCGATGGAGTCGTTATAGAACTTCACACCGTCCTTCACGCGCACCAGCTCAATGCGATGCTCCACACCGCCAAAGGTAGCTGCCACCTGGCGGATGGTCTCGTCATCGGCAAGGCCTTCCACAGCGGCAATGGCCGCCATGTAGTTCTCGATATTATGGACACCGGGGATAGCAATGGTATTGACATCCAGCACCTTAGTGCCGTTGCGGCAGATCCAATCCCCTTCCAGCTGCACATAGCCCTGTGCCTGCCGGGAGAAGAATCGGGTAGTACCGGGGCCTGTAAAGGCGGAGGTAATGTCATTGTCCGCATTGAGGATCAGCTTATCCCGGTAGGTCTGGAAATTGAAAATATTGGTCTTAGCCTGGACATACTCTTCCATATCCTTGTGCATATCCAGATGGTTGGGGGCGAGATTGGTGATCACAGCGATCTGGGGAGAACGCTCCATATCCATCAGCTGGAAGGAACTAAGCTCCACCACCGCATAATCTTCAGCAGTCATCTGCATGCACAAAGGCAGCAGGGGTGTGCCGATATTGCCGCCCAGCCACACGGTCTTACCGGCGGCCTTCATGATCTCAGAGATCAAGGTGGTGGTTGTGGTCTTGCCGTCAGAGCCGGTCACAGCGATCAGCTTACAGGGGCAGACCTCGAAGAACACTTCCATCTCGCTGGTGATCTTGGCACCGGTGGCACGCAGCTGCTCCAAAGCCGGATTGGCAGGATGCATACCGGGGGTACGGAACACCAGATCCGCTGTGAGGTTATCCAAATAATGATCGCCCACACGCAGCTGGCAGCCCTGGTTTTCCAGTTCCAGAACTTCCGCATCCAGCTTTTCTCTGGGAGTACGGTCACAGCCGGTCACATGGCATCCGTAGCTGAGCAGCAGACGCACCAAAGGCCGGTTGCTGACACCCAGACCCAATACCAAAATATTCTTACCCTTCAAGGAAGAAAAATACTGTTCAAATGCCGTTTGCATAGAAATACCTCTTTTCAAATTCAAATTTATCGCACACAAGGCTCCCCTCGTAGGGGAGCTGTCGCGAAGCGACTGAGGGGTGTAAATGCCAACATTTATGCGGGTTTAACAACACCCCTCCGCCCCTTCGGGGCACCCCCCCTACAGGGGAGGCAAAGCGGAAAATTTGAATATATTTTTATATATTATATACGCAGAGAAAAGATTTTGCAAGATATTTGACATCGGCTAC
>JAFYVL010000023.1 GCA_017549125.1 Oscillospiraceae bacterium
CTCCCACTAGTCCATTAAATTCCAATTTACCGCACAATCCGGTAGGGCGGGGGCTTGCTCCCGCCTACAATATAAAACCAACACGAATGCTGTATTTTACTGCGGCATGGCGGGAGCAAGCCCCCGCCCTACGGCGCCCTAACGGAACGACAAATTGAAATTTATTTTTTGAGGTTTTTTATGAACGAATCCCATTACGAACCACAAGCCTATCAAACCGGCCCGACCACACCGCCGAAAAATCATGGTGGAATCATTGCATTTTTCCTTTCCATGGTGATTTTTATCTGCGGTATTCTAAGCTTTTTAAGCGTTTTAAAGATCCCTGTGTTCCAATTGACCGAAACCGAGGATCCTGATATTTCCTCTTTGTCCCAGGTGGACGCAGAAACCAGCCTGTGTCGTCTGCAGGATGCCAAACAGGACATCCAGGGCAAGACCCTGTCCTCCCTCTGCCGCAATTATTACGGACTTCCGGGCGGAGCTTATGTGACCCACGTCTCACAAAACAGCGATTTTTATCGCCACGGCCTGCGTTCCGGTGATATTTTGCTCACTCTTAACGATATGCCCGTAGCAGATTTTGAAGAATTTGAAGAAAAGCTGGCAGATGCCGACCGTCCCCTGCGGATCACCTACTATCGACAGGGAAAACAACATAAAACTACCATTGAGAACACGGAGGGTGTACCATGGAAATGATCTATCGTCAAAATTATACCATTACCCCCTTGCATGTGGATGCCCTTGGCCGTGTAAAACCCTCAATTTTGCTTTATTTTGCCCAGGAGATCGCCGGCGAACATTGTCTGCAGCTGGGTACGGACTGGGATTCGCTGCAGAAAGTGCATCTATTCTGGGCGCTGATCCGCACCAAGGTGGAGGTCACCAAGCTGCCCACCATCGGACAGACCATCACCGTGGAAACCTGGCCTATGCCTGCCACACGCACCGCCTATCCCCGTTGCACCGTGGGTTATGACGAAAATGGTAATGAGTGCTTCAAAATCATTGCCCTGTGGGTGCTGATGGACATGGAAAACCGCAGCATGGTACTGCCGGGCAAGAGCGGAATTGACGTTCCCGGTGTTCTCCGTGGCACAGAACCGGATGCCCCCAGAGCCATTCCTGCCCAAAACTGCACCGAAACCACACCTCGCATGGTAGGTTTTGGTGAGTTGGATCGCAATTTACACATGAACAACACCAAATATTTAGATTGGGTCATGGATCTGCTGGATCTGGAGTTTCACCGTGCCAACAGTATCCGAGAATTTACCATTTGCTACCTGTCTGAAGCCCGTCACGGACAGAAAATTGACCTGTCCTACAGTTTGTCTGAAGAGGGTATTTTCCAGGTAGATGGCCACCGTGAAAAGACAGATGTTTCCGGTGAGAAGGAAAGAATTTTCGCTGCCAAATTGCAATTCTAAAAGTGTTCTGTAAACCAATTTTTCTTTCCACAGAATTTGTGTAAAAATCCCCGTTTTCACAGATCCCCCTTGCAAATACTGGGTTTGCGAGGGGGATTTCCCGGTTTACCTGTGGAAAACCCTGTGGAGAGTGTGGAAAACTCAGATTTACATAATCACTTTTTCTGCAGATTTTTCGACATTATGTAAACCTACTTTTCAACACCGCAAATTTCAATTTATTGCACACAAGGCTCCCCTGTAGGGGAGCTGTCGCGAAGCGACTGAGGGGTTAGCAGATCTCAATCTCCGTAAACCCCTCCGCCCCTTCGGGGCACCTCCCCTACAGGGGAGGCAAAGCGATAAATTGGTATTTGTAGCGTTACCAGGCGGGTTTGGGCAAAAACGATTACCACCCAGGGTCAACGCGCAATGGGATGAAACGCCCTTGCGTTTCAAATTGGAATTTAGTGTTTGAAGGCAGAAACGATACCGGGCGGGTTAGGGAAATAAAGATGATCGCCCAGAGTGGGTGCGTATTGGGATGAAACGCCCTTGCGTTTCAAATTGGAATTTGTTTTCTTTACATTTTTTTATTTTGCTGTTACAATAGATAAAATATGTTTACGGAGCGAACCTATGCTGGATAAACTGCAAGCGGTGGCAGACCGCTACGAAGAATTATGCGCCCGGTCAGAACAACCGGACTTCTATAACGATCCCAAAAAGGCCGCCGCAATTCTGCGGGAACGGAATGACTTAGAGCCCATCATTGAAACCTACCAGGATTACCGCAACGCCCAGCGGGATCTGGAGGATGCCCAGGAGCTGATGTCCGACCCAGAAATGAAAGAACTGTGTCAGCAGACCTATCAGCAGGCCAAGCAGGATATGGAAGAACTGTATAAAAAACTGCAGATCCTGCTACTGCCCAAAGATCCCAACGACCACAAGAGTGTCATTATGGAGATCCGTGGCGGTGTGGGCGGTGAGGAAAGTGCCCTGTTTGCCCACAGCCTGTTCCGTATGTACTCTATGTATGCGGCAAAGATGGGCTGGAGCATTGAACTGATGAACTATAACGACACAGAACTGGGTGGCGTCAAGGAAGCGGACTTTGTGATTAACGGCAGGGGAGCGTATTCCCGTCTGAAGTACGAATCCGGTGTCCACCGTGTCCAGCGTGTGCCGGAGACAGAATCCGGCGGTCGTGTGCATACCTCCACCGCAACGGTGGCTGTGCTTCCGGAAATGGAAGAGGTGGATGTGCAGATCAACCCTGCCGATATTGAAATGCAAGTCTACCGTGCCAGCGGCGCAGGTGGTCAGCACGTAAACAAAACCAGCTCCGCTGTCCGTCTGATCCACAAGCCCAGCGGCATTGTGGTTGCCTGCCAGGAAGAGCGAAATCAGCTGCAAAACCGGGAAAAATGTATGAGAATGCTGGCCTCCAAGCTTTACGAGATCGAGCAGGAAAGGCTGGATTCCCAAGTGACCGGTATGCGCCGTTCCCAGGTAGGTACAGGTATGCGCAACGAGCGTATCCGAACCTATAATTTCCCTCAGGGCCGTGTAACCGATCACCGGATCGGTCTGACCTTATATAAAATCGACCAGATCATGGACGGTAACTTAGAAGAGGTCATCGATGCATTGGCCACCGCCGACCAGGCAGAAAAGCTGAAGAATGCAACCTAAGCCTTCTCCTGGGAGAAGGTGCCCGAAGGGCGGATGAGGGGAGTTATATATGGAGCAAACACAAAAAATGCGGCAATACGCACAAGATTTGCGAAAAAACGCAACAAAAGAAGAAAATCATTTATGGTACGATTTTCTGAGAACCTATCCAATCCAATTTCATCGCCAGTATGTGATCGAAAACTACATTGTAGATTTTTATTGCTATAAAGCAAAGTTGGTTATTGAATTGGATGGTTCGCAACATTATGACCCACAAAAAGAGATTTATGACCGGAAAAGAACCGCTGATTTAAATAAACACGGAATTCAAGTGCTACGATTTACTAATTTAGACATTCGCCGTAATTTCTACAATGTTTGTCAGACAATTCACGATGCCGTAAATCTTCGCTTATCATAGGAAAGACCCTCATCCGGCCCGTTGGGCCACCTTCTCCCAGGAGAAGGCTAGAGGGAGGTATATTTATGGAATTTATTACAAATTCTCCACAGCAGACCGAAGCATTAGGCTCTGCCTTGGGTGAAAAACTGCAGGCCGGTACTGTTCTGGCATATACCGGCGACCTGGGCGCAGGCAAAACCGCCTTTACCCGTGGTCTTGCCAAAGGTCTCGGGGCAAAGGATATGGTCACCAGCCCCACTTATACCATTGTAAATGAATATCTGTCCGGCAGATTGCCCCTGTTCCATTTTGATATGTACCGCCTGGCCAGCGCCGACGATCTCTGGGACATCGGCTGGGAGGATTATTTGGAGCGTGGCGGTGTCTGCGCTGTAGAATGGAGCGAGAATGTGACAGAAGCCCTGGAAAATCCCATTTTCATCCGTTTGGAGAAGGTGGACGAAAACACCAGACGCATCACCATTGAAGGAGGAATCGATCTTGCTGATCTTAGCCTTTGAAACCACCGCAAAAGCCGGCTCTGTGGCTCTTTTACGGGACGGTGTTCTGCTGGCAGAAAGCTATCAGAATACGGGCATGACCCATAGCCAAACTCTGCTGTCCATGGCAGAGGATATGCTGAAAAACAGCGGACTTACCCCCCAGGATGTGGAAGCTGTGGCTGTGGCAGAAGGCCCTGGCAGTTTCACCGGTGTGCGAATCGGTGTTGCTGCTGCCAAGGGCTTTGCATGGGGCTTGGAAATTCCCTGCTACGGTGTATCCACCTTGGAAGCCATGGCTCTGAATCTGGGCATTTGGGAGGGCTTGGTGGTTTGCGCCATGGATGCCCGTCGAAACCAAGTCTATAACGCTGTTTTTGAAGCAAAAGAGGGGACTCTGACCCAAATCAGCCCCGACCGTGCCATTTCCTTGACGGATTTGGGCGAGGAACTAAAAAATTACCAAGGACCTGTATTTATGGTTGGCGATGGCAGCGTTTTGTGTTATAATACTTTAAGTGAGCAAATTCCCCATGGGATTTTAGTGCCGGAACATAAGCGCCATCAGCGTGCTGCCGGTGTAGCCTTGGCGGCCATGGCAAAAATCAACCGGGGAGAACCCGGTGACGGCGCTGCATTAACCCCGAATTATCTCCGTCTTTCCCAGGCAGAACGGGAACGGCTGGAAAAAGAAACAAAAACAAAGGAGAACTGATTATGGCAAACGTACATGTACTAGACCATCCCTTGATCCAGCATAAGTTGGCAATCCTCCGTAACGAGAAGACCGGTGTTAAGGAATTCCGTGAAATGATCAGCGAAATTGCCGGTTTGATGTGCTACGAAGCTACCAGAAACCTGCCCACCACCGAGGTGGAGGTACAAACCCCTGTTGCATTGGCAAAATGCCGCATGTTGGCAGGTAAAAAGCTGGCCATTGTGCCTATTTTGCGTGCCGGTCTGGGCATGGTGGACTCCATTGTGGACTTGATTCCTTCTGCAAAGATCGGTCACATTGGTCTGTACCGTGACCCGGAGACCCATCTGCCCGTGGAATACTATTGCAAATTACCCGATGATATTGAAAATCGTCAGGTATTCGTGGTTGATCCCATGCTGGCCACCGGTGGCAGCGCAGTAGCCGCCATTGATTTTCTGAAGGCTCGTGGCTGCAAACAGATCATTATGATGAATATTATTGGCTGTCCCGAGGGTGTGCAGGCTGTGCAGGATGCCCACCCGGATGTGGAGATTTATCTGGCAGGTATGGACGAGCGTTTGAACGATCATGCCTATATTATCCCCGGTTTGGGCGACGCAGGCGACCGTATTTTCGGCACTCGATAATGGATTGCAAAGGGCCTGTCTCAAAATGAATAATAACCCGAAATTGTGAATATTCCGGGCTGTAGGGGACGGGTTTCCCGTCCCATGGGAGGCGAAACGCCTCCCCTACAGATAATATTTGCATAAAATGGCGCTGTCTCATACATTTTGAGACAGCGCCTTTTTTTATAAAAGTATTTACCATTCTGCCCATTTAAAAAGAATTTTGCATTTTGCATTTTGTATTTTGCATTTATTTGTTGTTTTCCTCTTTACGAATTGATATTTTTGTTGTACAATAAGAAAATCAAAGCTATGCCCATTTTCCAAGTGTTTTGGCGTAGGGGAATCATGATTACAGAAGGGGGTATGGGGTATGTATTGCTTAAAATGTGGCAATGAAACCCTGGATGAAAAGATATTCTGCGAAGACTGTCTACTGCTGGCTCAGCGATATCCCATTAAGCCCGGAACACCCATTCAACTTCCCAGACGTGACCAACAGAAAAAGAACCTATCCCAAAAACGAACCACTGGTCCGGAAGAACAGGTAGATGCCCTAAAAAAGGCATTGTTCCGCACACGGGTGCTGTTACTCTTGGTAACCGTGGCTCTGGCTATGGCTTTGGGTATTGTTTTTAATATTATCTAATCTATGTTTCACGTGAAACATTCAGAAAGGAATTGTCCATGGGAAAAATTATTGCCGTGGTAAATCAAAAGGGTGGTGTAGGTAAGACCACCACCGCTGTAAACCTGACAGCCGCCTTGACCGAGGCCGGTAAGCGGGTTTTGCTCTGTGATTTTGACCCGCAAGCCAATGCCACCTCCGGTATGGGTCTGGATAAACGAAAGATCCTGCACTCTGTGTATGATGTAGTCATTAACGACACACCTATTACAGAAGCCATTGTGCGGACAGATTTTGGCCACGTTCTGCCCTCTGCAGCAGATCTGGCCGGTGCGGCGGTGGAACTGATCACTATGCCCGATCCCAATTATCGGCTGAAGCAGGCATTGGAGCAGGTGCGCCACATTTATGATGTTATCTTTATTGATTGTCCGCCTTCTCTGGAATTGCTGACTTTGAACAGTTTGGCAGCAGCAGATGGTATATTAGTACCTGTCCAATGTGAATACTATGCTTTGGAGGGCTTGTCTGATCTCATGTCCACCATGCGTATGGTAAAAAAGCGCATTAACCCCAAGTTAGAGATCTTTGGTGTTGCCTTGACCATGTTTGACGGCCGTACCAATTTCTCCACCCAGGTAGCCCAGGAAGTCCGCAGACATTTTCCCGGAAAGGTCTACGGTGCGGTGATTCCCAGAAATGTACGTCTGGCGGAAGCACCCAGCCACGGTCTGCCTGTAACCACTTATGACAAACATAGTCGAGGCGCTCATGCTTATAAGGATATGGCCGCTGAGATCATTAAGAAATTATAAAATGTTTCACGTGAAACAATACTGTATTTGAGGTGATACCATTGGCAAGCGCAAAAGGTCTGGGCAGAGGTCTGGGTGCCTTGATGGGCGATTTCAACGATGAGCCTGTCAGCAAAAGTCCCTACCAGTTATTGCCCATTCATAAAGTAGAGCCCAATCCCGACCAGCCCCGTCAAGATTTTGATGAAGAGGAATTGCAGGCTCTGTCCGAATCCATTGCCACCCATGGTGTGGTACAGCCCTTGACCGTTCGAGAGATCAAAGGTGGCTACTACCAGATCATTGCCGGTGAGCGTCGTTGGCGAGCAGCCCGTATGGCAAATCTGTCTGAGATTCCTGCGGTGATCATTGAAGCTGACGATAAAAAGGTCATGGAATTGGCCTTGATTGAAAATCTGCAGAGACAGGACTTAAATCCTGTGGAAGAAGCCTTGGGTTATCGTAGCTTAATGGATGATTACGGTTTGACCCAGGAAGATGCCGCAAAGCGTGTGGGTAAATCCCGTCCTGCTGTGGCAAATGCTCTGCGTCTGCTGGCTCTGGACCATGAAATTCTGTCCATGATCCGCAGCGGACAGCTGACCGCCGGTCATGCCAGAGCATTGCTGGTGATCAAAACTCCTAAGAAACAGTTAGAAACCGCAAAGAAAATCGCGAATTTGGGACTTTCTGTTCGCCAGGCTGAATTGCTGTGCAAAAATATGTCCCGAGAGCCGGAAACCACCGTTGCACCGGTGACTTTGCAGGTAGACTACGTCAAGGAGTGTGAAAAGTCCTTGAGTAAACAGCTGGGTCGTGGTGTTAAGATCGTCAACGGCAAGCGCAAGGGACGTTTTGAATTGGAATTTTACGGTCAGGATGACCTGCAGGTATTGCTGGAAGCCCTGATGCAGCTAAAAAAGTGAAAAGAGGAGAAGGATTATGCTGGATATTAAGAAAATCAAGGAAAATCCCCAAGCTGTCAAGGATGGCTTGAAGGCAAAAGAGGTAGATTGCGACGCAGTGGTTGACCGCATTGTGGAGCTGGATGTTCAGGTTCGTGGCCTGAAGACCGCTACCGAGACCAAGACCGCTCAGAAGAACAAGCTGGCCAAGGAAAACGGCAAGCTGTTTGGTCAGAAGAAGGGTCTGGAGAAGCAGGGTAAGGATACCGCTGAGATCGACGCTCAGATTGAAGCCAATAAAGCACAGAGCATTCAGCTGGATTCTGAGATTGAAGGCGATGCCGCATTGCTGAAGGAACTGAATGTGGAGTTCCGCACCGCTATGCTGAGCCTGCCCAATCTGCCCGACAGCGATCTGCTGCCCGGCGGCAAGGAAAACAACGAACCCCTGCGTTATGTAGGTAAGAAGCCCGAATTTGACTTTGAGCCTAAGCATCACGTGGATCTTTGCACCGATCTGGGTCTGATCGACTATGAGCGTGGTGTCAAGCTGGCCGGTGCAGGTAACTGGATGTACACCGGTATGGGCGCACGTCTGGAGTGGGCTCTGCTGAACTACTTTATTGATGAGCATACCAAGGACGGCTATGATTTCATTCTGCCTCCTCATATGCTGGAGTACCAGTGCGGTGAGACCGCCGGTCAGTTCCCCAAGTTTGCTGACGAAGTTTATAAGATCGCCAATCCCACCGATGACCGTATGCACTATATGCTGCCCACCGCTGAGGCTGCTCTGGCATCCGTTTATCGTGATGAGATCATGACCGAGGCCGATCTACCTAAGAAATTCTTTGCTTACACCCCCTGTTTCCGTCGTGAAGCCGGTTCTCACCGTGCTGACGAGCGTGGCATGGTCCGTGGTCACCAGTTTAATAAGGTAGAAATGTTCCAGTTTACCACCCCCGAGACCTCTGATGAAGCTTTTGACGAGCTGGTTACCAAGGCAGAGCGTCTGGTGGAAGGTCTGGGCTTCCATTTCCGTACCGTGAAGCTGGCTGCAGGCGACTGCTCCGCATCCATGGCCAGAACCTATGATATTGAGATTCTGATTCCCTCCATGGACGGCTACAAGGAAGTTTCTTCCGTGTCCAATGCACGGGATTACCAGGCACGTCGTGGTAATATCCGCTATCGCCGTGCAGAAGATGGCAAAATCGACTTTGTTCACACGCTGAACGGCTCCGGTTTGGCTACTTCCCGTATTTTCCCTGCTCTGGTGGAGCAGAATCAGCGTGCCGACGGCTCTATCGTCGTGCCCGAAGTTCTTCGTAAGTACCTCGGTGGTCTGGAAATCATCGAGAAGAAATAAGAAAGGAACACAAAATCATGGCTAAAGAAAGAAGATTAAAGCCCAAGAAGCCCGGCTGGTGGGACGAGTTTAAGGCATTTGCCATTAAGGGCAATGCAATGGCGCTGGCTGTTGGTACTATCATCGGCGCAGCATTCTCCGGTATCACCAAGAGTTTGACCGACGATGTGATCATGCCCATCATCAATATTTTCCTGGGTGGCACAGATTTCTCCGAGTTGAAGCTGGAATTGCCCCGTATCACCCCCGTTTACGAAGAAGTTGTTGATGAAGTGACCGGTGCTGTGACCAAGGTAGAAGTTCCCAACTATCTGACCTACGGCAACCTGCTGTCTGCTATCATCAATTTCGTAATTCTGGCTCTGGTGGTATTCTTCCTGGTCAAGGGCATCAACAAGATCAGCGAAGCAGGCAAGAAGAAGGAAGAAGAAGCTCCCGCAGAGCCCGAAGCACCTCCCGCACCCTCCAATGAAGAGGTATTGCTGGCTGAGATTCGCGATCTGCTGAAGAATAAGAACTGAGAAAAGGGAAAGAAGGATAAGAGAAATGTTCAAAATCGTTCGTAAGAAAGAACTGAACGCCAATGTTACTCTGATGGAGATCGAGGCCCCCTTTGTTGCCAAGAAGGCAAGAGCCGGCCAGTTCATCATCTTCCGCATTGACGAGCAAGGTGAGCGTGTTCCCCTGACCATCGCCGGTTATGACCGCGAGAAGGGCACTGTCTCCATTATTTTCCAGAAGGTGGGCTTCTCCACCATCGCCCTGGGCAACCTGAACGAAGGCGATTACATCCGTGACTTTGTAGGCCCTCTGGGCAAGCCCACTCCCGTGGAAGGCAAGAAGCGTGTCTGCGTGGTTGGCGGCGGTGTTGGCTGTGCTATCGCATTGCCCTCTGCTCAGGCTTTCAAGGAAGCCGGTGCTGAGGTTGACGTCATTGTTGGCTTCCGTAACAAGGACATCGTCATTCTGGAGGATGAGTTCAAGGCTTGCGCTGACAACCTGCATCTGATGACCGACGACGGTTCCTACGGCGAGCAGGGCTTCGTTACTGTGAAGCTGCAGCAGCTGCTGGAGAGCGGCCGTGAGTATGACGAGGTTCTGGCCATCGGTCCTGTGCCCATGATGAAGTTCGTGTGCAAGACCACCCAGCCCTTCGGTGTACATACCTCCGTATCTCTGAACCCCATCATGGTCGATGGCACCGGTATGTGCGGCGGTTGCCGTGTTACCGTTGGTGGTGAGACCAAGTTTGCCTGCGTAGATGGCCCCGAATTCGACGGTCACCAGGTAGATTTTGAGGAACTGATGAGCCGTAACGCTACCTATCGCTGCCGTGAGGCTGAGGTCTCTGAGACCCACGCTTGCCGCATGGAAGCTATGGGCAAGGCTCTGATTAAGTAATAAGGAGGAAACTGTAATGGCTAATATGACTTTGACCAAGACCCCCATGCCTGAGCAGGATCCTCAGGTTCGTGCCCGCAACTTCAAGGAAGTTGCTCTGGGCTATACTGCCGAAATGGCAATCGAAGAAGCAAACCGCTGCCTGGGCTGTAAGAATCCCAAGTGCGTGGAAGGCTGCCCTGTTAATGTAAGAATCCCCGAGTTCATCGGTAAGGTGCAGGAAGGCGACTTCAAGGCCGCTTACGAGATCATCACCTCCACCAATGCTCTGCCCGCTCTTAGTGGCCGTGTTTGCCCCCAGGAGAGCCAGTGTGAGTGCAAGTGTGTCCGTGGTGTGAAGGGTGAGCCTGTTGCCATCGGCCGTCTGGAGCGTTTTGTTGCTGACTGGTACCGTGAAAATGTGAACGCAATGCCCGAAAAGACTGCCTCCAACGGCATCAAGGTGGCTGTGGTTGGTTCTGGCCCTGCCGGCATGACCGCTGCATCCGATCTGGCTAAGAAGGGCTACCAGGTTACCATGTTTGAGGCTCTGCATACCGCAGGCGGTGTGTTGGTCTATGGTATTCCCGAGTTCCGTCTGCCCAAGGCTATCGTGGCTAACGAGATCGAGAAGCTGCAGGCACAGGGTGTTGAAGTGATGACCAACATGGTCATTGGCCGTGTTCTGACCATCGACGAGCTGTTTGAGATGGGCTACAAGGCTGTATTTGTAGGCTCTGGCGCAGGTCTGCCCATGTTCATGAACATCCCCGGCGAATCCCTGGTGGGTGTTATGTCCGCTAATGAGTACCTGACCCGTACCAACCTGATGAAGGCTTACACCGAGGAAGCTGACACTCCCGTGATCAAGTCCAAGGCTGTGGCTGTTGTTGGCGGCGGTAACGTGGCAATGGACGCTGCTCGTTGCGCTATGCGTCTGGGTGCTGAGCATGTTTATGTTGTCTATCGCCGTGGCGAGGCTGAAATGCCTGCCCGTGCTGAGGAAAAGCATCATGCTAAGGAAGAAGGCATCGAGTTCAAGACTCTGTGCAACCCCATTGAGATCGTTGGCGGCGAGAATGGCCGTGTGACCGGTATGAAGTGCATCCGTATGGAACTGGGCGAGCCTGATGCTTCCGGCCGTCGTCGTCCCATCGAAGTGCCCGATTCCGAGTTCATGCTGGACGTGGATACCGTCATCATGTCTCTGGGTACCAGCCCCAATCCCCTGCTGCGTACCACCACTCCCGGTCTGGAAACCAACCGCAAGGGCTGTCTGATCGTCAACGAGAACGAAATGACCACCCGTGACGGTGTGTTTGCCGGCGGTGACGCTGTTACCGGCGCTGCTACCGTTATCCTGGCCATGGGCGCAGGTAAGAAGGGCGCTGCTGCCATCGACGCTTATCTGCAGGGTAAGTAATCTACATATTGTATAAAACTCCCCCCTTTGGGTCATGCTACCCAAAAGGGGGAATTTTTTTGATTCTGTCTTACATTCGAACCATCATTTTATATTCTGTTTTGATTCTGGTGATCCGGCTCATGGGTAAACGGCAGATCGGTCAAATGGAAGCCTCCGAATTTGTGGTGACCATGTTGGTAGCCAACTTAGCAGCCATCCCTATGCAGGATGGCGCTATTCCCCTGTTCTCCGGATTAGTGCCTATTGTAACCGTGCTGGGCATGGAATTGGTGCTATCTGCACTTTCTATTAAAAATCTAAGATTTCGTAAAGCATTATGTGGTAAACCTATTATTTTACTGGAAAATGGAAACATTTCGCAAGAAAACTTAAAACGGACAAGAGTCACATTGGATGAGCTGATGGGGCTTCTGCGACAGAAGGATGTCTTAGATCCCCGACAGGTGCAGTATGCCATTTTGGAGACCAACGGCAATCTGTCCGTGTTCCCCTATCCTAAAGAACAACCGGCCAGCGCCAAGGATTCCGGCATCCAGGTAAAACCTATTACCCTACCCATTACCATTATATCTGACGGCAGATTATTGGAAGAAAACCTTATTTTATCGGGAAAAACCGAACTTTGGCTGGATAAAACATTAAAGCAGCTGGATGCCAGCCGTGAGGACACCTTCTTACTCACCGTGGATAAAAAGGATCAAGTGATTTTTTACAGAAAGGAGCAGTAATATGAAGCTTCGAACCATTCTGGGAATTGGAATTTTGATATTTTTTCTGGCAGGAGGTCTTTTATCCAGCCGCTTCATGGAACGTACCTGTACCCCCATTTCCAAACTGCTAAACCAGGCCGCTGAAAACACAGACCCAAAACTTGCGCAAAAAGCCAAAAACCTATGGGATAGCTGCCATCACAGCATTGCTACCCTGGCGGATCATACCCCCATGGACGAGGTAGATAGTCTTTTTTCTCAAGCCATGAATTATGCTAAAAACGGGAATAAACAGGAATTTTCTGCTATATGCAGCCGTCTGGCCTCTCTGGTGGATGCCATTTATGAAGCCCAGAAAATTTACTGGTGGAATATAATATAGTAATTTTGTAAACATTTTTACTTGTTCTTGACAAACCAGCTATGCAGAGTGTATAATTATCACGTTATAATATATGCATAAGGAGATTGCACCCAATGAAAACTCGTCTTATTAATTTAGTGCTGTGCATTCTGATCGTAGTTGTGATCATCGGTCAGTTTGTTTTCATGTTGCAGCCCTATATTAACTACACCCCTAAGCTCAGCAAATACGACAAGGAAGTAAAGGGTTTAAAGGAAACTCCCCAGAACTTCTCCTTGATGGAAGTCATTTGGACCGACTACAGCAAGATTGAAAAAGAGTATTTCATGCCTAAGCTGGAAGAAGCCGACATGATCCATGTGTACAATAAGTACGGCAAGGAAGTTTCCAAGCCCACCGAGATCCAGAAGCTGGACTTTGTTGGTGAAATGTCCAACGACTTTGTCATTGGTATGGTTGGTGTGAATGTACTGGGTCTGACCGTTTTGATCATGACGATCTTCACCCGTAAGTCCCTGGTTCAGTACCTGTTCACCATTGCATGGGCTGCTTGCGGTATCTTTGCATTCTTCGCAGAGAACTATATGCTGAACAATCTGGGTATTGCCAGCGCAACCACCACTGTGTTGCCTGCTCTGCAGTATCTGTCCATTGCAGCTGTTGTGCTGACTCTGGTTCGTGCTTACCCCTGGTTCTACTCCCGCTTCATCTACAAGGAAGCCATTGACCTGGAAGCACTGAACGCTTAAATTTATTACATAAAAACCTGCTGTTTCTTAGTGAAACAGCAGGTTTTCTTATGGATTTTTTACCAACATCGGCGTAAACATGGGCTTATCAAAGAATTGCACAAAGCGGATACACTTGACCAAAAATGCGTAATACACATTATAGTCACAGCCGTACATACTCTCCGTGTTTCCCATACCCTTGGCGAGCACCACATCCGCCCGATCCAGCGCATCCTTTGCTTCCTGGCTCAGTTGGGGAATGTCCACACCGCCAATATCATTGCCCGTATCCACAATAGGAAACGCCAGTTCCATATAGGCTGCATCTTCCCGTGTGGCATCGTTATGAGCAGGCTTACCCCGGACGCAGAAAGTAATCTGCAGATGGGGGTATTTTTTTTGCAGTTGCTGGGCCATAATACGGTCAAAACCGATCTCACCGGCATTATCCGTAATATACAGCAGATTTTTGCCCTGTTCCAGATCCCGGCACAAATTCTCATAGGTTGCCGGATCCAGCTCCATTTTCAGAGCATCCTGCAGCATTTCGTCCAGTTTTTCAAAGCTGACCTGACCCTTCAAAGCAGCAAAATCCAGATAATTGCCCAAAACAGCAAACTGCAAAGCCGCAAACACCGGGTCTGCCTGCTGTTCCACCAAATTTTGGATTTCCTGCAATCTGGGTTTAATAAATTCGTTGGATTCCTTTTTCTCTGCAATAAAGCGGTCATGTCCCAGACCGAAATGCTTTTGATACAGGTAATTGATCTGTGCGCCAACCACCGCAGAGTTATTGCCATCCAGGGAAGCTCGCAGAATTTCCATCAGATCCTTGGCAAAATCCTGGGATTTCTCCATGTCCAGGGATTCAGCCGTTTCCAGATGCTTTTTTACCATACAGCGCATACACAGGCTGTTCATTGTAATTGCCATAATAATCTCCCTGTAAATTCCAATTTACCGCACAATCCGGTAGGGCGGGGGCTTGCTCCCGCCTAAAATATAAAACCAACACGAATGCTGTATTTTACTGCGGCATGGCGGGAGCACGCCCCCGCCCTACGGCGCCCTAACGGAACGATAAATTGTTATTTATTATTTATCTAAGTATCTGCGAATATATCCC
>JAFYVL010000024.1 GCA_017549125.1 Oscillospiraceae bacterium
CCTGCGCAGGTTGTGCAGAAACCAGCTACGCTCGTCTGGTCACTCAGCTGTTCGGCGATCGTATGTACATCTCCAACGCTACCGGCTGTTCCTCCATCTGGGGCGGTCCTGCAGCTACCTCTCCCTACTGCGTCAACGAGAACGGTCACGGTCCTGCATGGTCCAACTCCCTGTTCGAGGACAACGCAGAGCATGGTCTGGGTATGTACACCGCTCAGGCAGTGATTCGTGAGTCCCTGGCTAACAAGGTCAAGTCCGTTATGGAGACCACCGCTTGTGACGAGCGCAAGGCTGCTTGCCAGGCATGGCTGGATTCCTACAACGACGGCGAGGCTAACAAGGCCGCTACCAAGGCTCTGATCGCTAACCTGGAGTCCAAGGTCTGCTGCGATACCGTTGCTGACATTCTGAGCAAGAAGGAATACCTGTCCAAGAAGTCCGTTTGGATCTTCGGTGGCGACGGCTGGGCATACGACATCGGCTTCGGCGGTGTTGACCATGTTCTGGCTTCCAACAAGGACGTAAACATCTTCGTATTCGATACTGAGGTTTACTCCAACACCGGTGGTCAGGCTTCCAAGGCTTCCAACATCGGTCAGGTTGCTCAGTTCGCAGCTTCCGGTAAGGAAACCAAGAAGAAGTCTCTGGCTGAGATCGCTATGTCCTATGGCTATGTGTACGTTGCACAGATCGCTATGGGTGCTAACCAGGCTCAGACCATCAAGGCTATCTGCGAGGCAGAAGCTTACAACGGTCCTTCTCTGATCATCGGCTACGCTCCCTGTGAGATGCACTCCATCAAGGGTGGCATGATGAACTGCCAGGCTGAGATGAAGAAGGCTGTTGACTGCGGCTACTGGAACCTGTTCCGCTTCGATCCCTCCAAGGAGACCGGCAAGTTCACTCTGGACTCCAAGGCTCCCAAGGATGGCTATCAGGAGTTCCTGATGAACGAGGCTCGTTACAGCCGTCTGACTCGTGAGTTCCCCGAGCGTGCAACCGAGCTGTTCGCTAAGAACGAGGCTGCTGCTAAGGAGCGTTACGAGCACCTGGTCAAGCTGGTTGAGATGTACAAGGACTAATCCTTTGTACTAGCTTCTAAATCCTATGCCCTCCCCAACCGGGGAGGGCATTTCCAAGGAGATCTATCATGTATTGTACCGTTGTTGATATTCGCGGCGATTATGCATTTGTAAAATACGATGATACCGGTGTTGTTTCTGAGGTAGCTATTGCACTGCTGCCAGCTTATATAGATATCGGCGATCGCCTAAAATTTGAAGAATACGAATTCATTCGCGTATAATCGTACTGAATTATATAGCAAACAGGTCGGCTCAAAACGAGCCGACCTGTTCCTATTGTACCCCACAGCCACCTTCTCCCAAGAGAATGCAAAGGGAGGGTCAGTGACCCTCCCCTACAGTGATTATACATGATAGATTTATGCGTTTTCGATAGCTACAATGGCTTGTGCCATGGCATCGATATTGACTTGTTCCATGAGGCCATTGTCGCAGCATTCTGCAACCTTAGGATCAATGGGCAATCTTGCCAATACAGGCAGATTAAAGTTCTCTGCAACGGCATCCAACTTGCTTTCGCCGAACACACGGATCTGCTTGCCACAATCCGGGCATTCCAGATAACTATAGTTCTCTACAAAACCCAAAACAGGGATATGCATCATATTTGCCATCTTCACAGCCTTGGTCACGATCATGCTAACCAGATCCTGAGGGCTAGTCACAATTACAATGCCGTCAACAGGCAGGCTCTGGAACACGGTCAGAGGCACATCGCCTGTTCCGGGAGGCATATCCACAAACATATAGTCAACTTCTTCCCAGATCACATCTGTCCAGAACTGCTTAACCGCACCGGCAATGACAGGGCCACGCCAAACCACGGGATCGGTGTTATTGTCCAGTAACAGGTTAATGGACATAACCTGAATACCACCCTTGGTAACGGCAGGATACAAACCATCCTTTGTAGCTCCCTGACATTCAGTAACACCAAATGCAGTAGGCACAGAAGGTCCGGTAATATCCGCATCCAGAACGCCCACACGCTTACCCTTTTTAGCCATTGCCACTGCCAGCATGGATGTGACCGTAGATTTACCTACACCACCCTTACCGGATACAACAGCAATCACCTTTTTTACATTCGCTTTGGGATTCAACTGCGCCAGCTGACTCTCCTGCTTGCGATCTGCGCAATCGCTACCGCAACTGGAGCAATTTCCGCTACATCCACCCATGAATATCTATCTCCTTTATCATAAACTTCGTACATTATAGGTCGTTATTTTCTGATTGTCAACTCTCTTGAGCAGACTCCCATTGTTCCATCAAATCCAGCAAGATACCTTCTGCATTTTCCTTTTCCGCAAGCAGCCGGGTAAGTTCCTGATAATCTGCACCGGACTGCTCAATTTGCATATCCAACTGTGCAATCTGTTGCTCCTGTTTTTCGATTTCCCGCTCCAGACGGCGAATCAGCTTATCCGTTTCCTTAGTTCCGCCCTTCGGCTTTTCCTTCTTAGGCTTGACTTCCGCGATAACAGGCTGAACCATAGCGGCTTCATGATCCAGAATGGAACGATATTTAGTATAACCACATTTAAAATCACGAATCTGCTGATTCTCCAACAACCAAATTCGTTCGGCAAATTTCTCAATAAAATAACGGTCATGGGAAACGAACAATAGCACGCCTTCAAATTCTTCAATAGCCGCTTCGATCCATTCACGAGAAGCAATATCCAGATGGTTTGTGGGCTCGTCCAATACCAGCAAATTGATTTTTTCATCCATCAGCATGCACAGACGAAGCCGAGATTGTTCGCCACCGGACAAATTACCTACGGACTTGAAAACATCCTCGCCGGAGAATAAAAACGCGCCAAGGCGATCTCGTGCCATCTGAGGAGTGCAATTCTTCTCATAGAGCATGGTATCATACAAACTACGCTCTGGGTGATCAAAATGAATAATCTGTGGCAAATATCCAAATTTTACAGTAGGACCGAATTGAATCTTACCCTGGCAATCTTCCTCACCAAGCAAGCACTTAATAAAAGTAGATTTGCCGGTACCATTATCACCTAAAATAGCGATTCGCTCGCCACCCTCTACCAGTAGTTCCACATCCGAAAACAGAACACGCTCGCCAAAACTTTTGGACACATTTCTGGTTTTAAAAACAACATCACCGGGAAAATCCTTTTCGCCAAAAGTAGCCTTCATGGTTTTCTCCGTCTTAGGTCTTTCCGTCTTTTTAATTCGCTCCATGCGATGCTGAATAGACATGGCTCGTCGATACAAAGTGCGGTTATTGATGCCCCAACCCTTCATACGCTCAACAGTATAGCCAAGCTGCTTTAATTTGGCTTGCTCCTGCTCATATTGCTTCATTTGCAAATCGAAGCGAGCCTGCTTCTCGTCCATATAGAAGGAATAATTACCGGAGTAAAATTCCGCATGACCATCCACGATCTCAATCACCCGCTGGGCAATCTGATCCAGGAAATATCGGTCGTGGGAGATGGCAAGCACCGTACCCTTAAAGCTGTTGATATAGCTTTCCAACCATTCTACACTTCGAAGATCCAAATGGTTGGTAGGCTCATCCAAAAGCAAAATATCGGTTTTTTCAAGCAATAACCGTGCCAGATTCATTCTGGTCTTTTCGCCACCGGACAAACTATCAAAGGATTGTCGACGCTGCTCCTGGGTAATACCCAAGCCATTGCAGACCTTATCCGTCTCTACATCCACATCGTATCCACCGCCGGCCTGGAAGCGATTTGCCAGGTCATCATACCGGGCCAACAGCTCTTTGGAAGCACCCGTCGCCATTTCTTCTTCTAAACGAGTCATTTTATTACGAATGGCATCCAAATCCGCAAAGGCTGAACGCAATACTTGCTCAACCGTATACCCTGCGGGAAATTGCGGAATCTGAGAAATCAGACCAATGCGCTTATGAGGATTGACATAGACTTCACCGGTATCATAGTCCATCTCTCCGGTTAGGATCTTAAACAGCGTTGTCTTGCCGCAGCCGTTTCGTCCAAGGATCGCCACGCGCTCCCCTTCCTGAATCTCAAAACTCAGATCATTCAGCAGGTTTTCACCGATCACGAAGAACTTTGTTAAGTTTTTAACAGATATATCAATCATGGTTTTCTCCAAGAAATTCTATAAACTCAGCTCGTGTGAACAGCAAATTTACTGCCTGTAACATGGCATTTGCGCTCATATTCTGAGGAAAATCTAATTTTTTAAGCAAAATCTTACGATAGGCGCTACTGTCCGTACCGCCGGAAAGACCCCATTCCATGAAATCCTGCTTGGTAATCTCTCCGCTACCTGCAGAACACTCACCTTCTATGGTAGCTCCGGCACGCTTTAAACAGTCAATGATCACCTGCGGTGTCATGCCCTCCACACCCAATATGCCTTCCTTGCCGGCTGTGGATTTCCGTTTTTCCTTACCGGGTATCTCCGGGATATATGCGTGTTTCAGATAGGCGCCATTGATCGCACTTTTCAGAAAATTACGAATCAATAAACCACCGCTATCAGCATCCGTAAATACGATCAACCCTCGCTCTGCAGCCACACGACGAAGAAGCTTGGTCAGTTCCTTATTGTTACGAATACCGAAACCCGCTGTTTGAAAAATAGGCGCATCAATGATCTGGGATAGGGTGTTTTTATCGTATTTGCCTTCCACAACGATGGCTTCACGGATTTTTATCATTTCTGGCCTCCTGTGCCAACTGTAAAACAAGCAACTCCAACAACCGCACCGGGTCATCCACAGAGGTTTTAATGTTGCGATCGGTTTCCATTACCAACTCAGAAACTCGAGCCAAATATGCCGCTGAGCAGCTTCTGGCAGCAGCCATATTCTTCTTCGCCACATAATCCGATGAGATTCTATGCAAGCGCATAAGATCATTGGCAGTTTTGCCGTTATCCAGAAGGATTTTTGCGGTAGAGAGCCTGCGATAATGACCACCGATAGAACCCAGAACAGAAAGCGGTTCTTCCTGCATCTTCATAAGCTGCTGCAACTTTACCATAGCTTGTCCGGAATTTCCTTGTCCCAAGGCATCCAGCATTTGAAACACCACTGCGTCCAAAACAGGCTCTGTAACTGCATCAATGTCACTCTTAACAATTTGATCGGCACCGGAAAATGCACTGATTTTGGAAATCTCACCGGCCAAGGCTGTCATTGTGCCACCGGTAATATCTATCAAATATGCGCAAAGATCCGGTGTGATGGTCTTTTTATTGGCCGCAAAATGTCGAGTGATCCAGGCAATTAGGTCTCGCTGACTCTGCTTGGCAAATTCCACCTCAATACCATAATCACGAACAGTATTATATAGCTTGGCGAATCGTTTGTCCGGCTTCCATTCCACGGTTTCATACAAAAAGACCACGGTACAATACTCCGGAATATCGGACAGAATTTCAACCATCTTTTCACGATCAGAATCCGCCATTTTAAAAATATCAATATCATCCACCAAGACCATGGTGCGCTCTGCCATCATAGGAAGATTTTCTACCGCATCGGCAAATGAACGAATATCAAAGGTTTCTGTGGTGAGCTTGTGGTAGTTAAAAGACTCTGTCAATTCATCAATCAAAATCTTGCGTAATTGCTCCAAATAATGCTGAAGCAAAAACATTTCTTCACCATAAAAAAAGTATAGTCTGGCAGGGGTATTTTCCTTAATATGTGTTTTTAGCACAGGAAGCATATTTTCTTTTTCCTGTTTCTTTGCCATAATCCTACCCCCTAAATGTGATTGTTCCATTCTCGTCTGTACGCCAGACCTTACATCCAAATATTTCCAAGCGATGCAATAATGAAATATGCGGATGACCAAAATTATTTTCTTCTCCAACGCTGATCACTACCGTTGCAGGATTGACTTCTTTTAGCAATGCCATGGTAGTAGAATCATCTGCACCATGATGTCCTGCAACAAGTATCTCAACCTCCGGCAAATTCACAGAACGCATCAAATGCGCTTCACCCTTAGCCTGCAGATCACCGGTAATCAGTATATCACAATTCTCCGCTTGAAACAAGATGCTCAAACACGCATTATTGCCAATTGCATCATTTTCCGGCGGAACCAGCGTGATAATAGCATGATCCAGATGTAAGTAATCCTTACGATTTACCCATTCTATTTTTTCTGGATATTCTTCCTGTAACCATAAACAAGCCGAGTCTTCCGTTTCTGTATTGGGCAAATAAAGTCGGTCGATAGTAATTTGAGATAATAAGGATTCCACACCACCAGCATGATCATGATCGTAATGGGTCAAAATTAAACCATCCACACGCCCAATTCCTTGGGTGCGAAGAGTTCTGGCTGCCAGATCCGCTGAGCCTTCTGCACTGGTACCGCCGCAATCCACAATATAGCACTGATCACCGCTTTGCAGCAAAATACATTGTCCCTGACCCACGTCCAAAACCGTCATACTAAAACGATCCTGGTTGGACTCTAGAACACTCAGAAGTATAGAAACTGCGAAAGAAAATGCCAAACAACCTACCAAAAATGCCACCTTCTTCTCCTTACTAAAGAGCATGATGAACACTAAAAGATAGGAAAAGCCAAGAAAAGTCACAATATACCAATTCTCAGCAGAAACAACAGAAAATGGGATAAATGCCAAAAGGCCTGATATCCATAACACATACCGCATAAGCCAAGCCAGCACCCAAGCTGCACCAACTCCTAACGGTGCAAACACCATGGAAAGTATAATACTAATAATCAATCCACAGAAAATATAGGTCACAGCCCATAAGGTCAGTAAATTGGAAATAATACCAATGGTGCAGACTGTTCCAAAATAATATGCACTCAACGGTATAGTAAAGACCATAGCAGATAGCGATGTGCTAGCAGAGGATGCAAACATACGCTTGAGTCTTGCTTTACGACCTTTTCCAGAGAATTTGCCTAACCATTCACGGGATGTAATATACCGGTTGATCTTAGAGGAAAACAAAAAGATGCCCAATACACTGGCAACAGATAATTGGAAACCAATTGATGTCATAGCTAAAGGATCTGCACCCAAAATCATCAGAACCGCAAATGCTAGGGATGTAGGCGGATCATACTGTTTGTTCAAGAGCATAGAACCAATCATCAGGATCTGCATTATGCAGGCTCGAACAGCAGAAGGTGTGAAGCCAGCCAAAGCTGCAAACAAGATTAGAACAGGAATACCGATGATTGCTGTCATATATTTTCGTTTTCCTAAAAACTCATGTACAAATGAGAATAATATGGATATATGCAAACCAGAAACAGCGATAATATGACGAATGCCGCTATTTTGGAAATTATTATTCTCCGCCTTGCTTAAGCCGTTACTGTCACCCAGCAACAGAGCTCTGGCAAACCCCTTCACATCATCCGGAAAGATATCATCAATACGAATTGTTAGGGAATGACGTAATTTTGCCGCTATAATATTGAATGAAATTTCTTTCTCAAAGCGAAGATAGCAATCCCCAGTTGCATAGGCCTTTAAATAAATGCCTTCACCAAAATAAGTAGATCCACCCTCCGCCTTATGTCCGGTATACGATAGATAAAATTCTCCACACACACGATCGCCAGGACACAAGTCCATTGCCTCATTCAAAAAGAAAATCAACTTATGGCTGGTATCAGACAGCTGGATCTCACCAATTGCATAACTTCTGTCATTAGATACACTGCCATAGTCTAAGACCAGTATCTCTAATTCGACTTCCTCTCCATCTTGCTCTCTTGCTTTATTAATCTGATAGGAATCAAAGATAAAAAAGCATAGCAATGCAACCGCAATACCGCCCACTATATAAGATGTGATTTTACGATATAAACCGGGAGAGCAGATCAAACCTAGTCCCAGAGATAGCAAAAACAGACTAGTCGCATATATAAGATGCCACTTACGATCCAAAACCCAGATAGCACCGGCGATACCCAATGCATATCCCAGGACAAACCACATGAGTTTTCGCACGATCCCATCTCCCCTTACTTAATGTAAACGCCGCCCGAAGGCGGCATTTACTTATTTAGATTTTAGAAGCAACGTAATCATCAACCAAAGCCAGCGCATCATCCAGCTTATTGACATCCTTACCGCCGCCCATAGCGGAGTCAGGCTTGCCGCCACCGCTGCCGCCGCAGCAAGCACAAGCCATCATCACCAGTTCGCCAGCTTTCAAGCCCTTGGCAACAGCATCCTTACCACACACAGCAAGCAAAGTGATCTTACCGTCATTTACACTGGACAGAACTGCAACCACGGAGGCATCCTTATCACGAAGCTGATCGCCAACCTGGCGAAGCTTACCGGCATCTGCACCGGGAATATTGGCGGTGAGTACGTGGAAATCACCCACGTTACGAGCGCCTACCAGGAAACGATCTACCTCACCGGCTGTTTCCTTAGCCTTCATAGTCTCAATGACACGCTTCAGATTCTTGATTTCCTCAACCTGACCCTCCAGTTTAACAGCCAGTTCTGCAGGCTTTGTCTTCAGAATTGCACAAGCCTCATAAACTCTGTGGCGAGCCAATTCCATCTCAGCCAGACATGCTTTACCGGTAATGGCCTCAATACGACGCACACCGGATGCTACACTACCTTCGCTCTCAATGCGGAAAGGACCAACCTTAGCAGTGTTATCCAAATGTGTACCGCCGCAAAGTTCAATGGAGTAATTGCCCATGTTAACAACACGAACAGTATCTCCATACTTCTCACTGAACAAAGCCATAGCGCCCATTTCCTTTGCCTCGTCAATGGACATCTCACGTATATCAATACCATAGCCTTCCAGAACAGCGCTCTGAACAATGGCATCAATCTTGGTCAATTCCTCTGCAGTAACAGCGGAATAATGAGTAAAGTCAAAACGCAGACGGTCGGGTTCAACCAGAGAACCTGCCTGATGGACATGGTCACCCAATACACTCTTCAGAGCCTTCTGCAACAAATGGGTTGCAGAGTGGGCACGCATGATAGCCTTACGACGCTCCACGTCAATAGAAGCACAAACCAGATCATCAACCTTTACTGTACCGCTGATCATGGTACCGCTATGCAAGTATCTGCCGGCCTTATCCTTCTGTACATCCGTTACTTCAAAGCGGCTATCACCAACCAGAAGCACACCATGGTCGGCACACTGACCACCCATTTCTGCATAGAAAGGAGTCTTTTCCAGAACTACGATACCCTTTTCGCCACCGGTAATAGAGCCAGCAACTTCCTCGCCCACACAAACAGCAACTACCTTGGCATTGCAGGAATTCAATTCATAGCCTACAAACTCTGTGGGCATAACCTCTGCACCGAAATCAATACCAGCCCAGCCCAAATCACCCAGAGCCTTACGAGCCTCACGGGCACGAACACGCTGTTCTTCACGGCATGCAACATACTGATCCATATCCACGGTCATGCCTTCATCTTCCAACATTTCAACAGTCAAGTCAATGGGGAAGCCATAGGTATCAGACAGCAGGAATGCATCCTCTCCGGAGAAAACAGACTTACCTTCTGCCTTATGTGCAGCAAGCTTTTCACCATAGATACGCATGCCGGTATCAATGGTACGAGCAAAATTTTCTTCCTCGTTCTTAACCACACGGATAATATGCTCGGCACGCTCACGCAGATAGGTGTAATGGCTCTCGTTCTCCTTAATGACAGTAGCAACAACCTCAAACAGGAAGGGCTTATTCACACCTAACAGCTTACCATGGCGAGCCGCACGACGGAGCAAACGACGCAGAACGTAACCACGACCCTCATTGGTGGGCTGTACACCATCAGCAATCATGAAAGTAGATGCACGAATATGGTCAGTGATCACACGCAGACTTACGTCAGTCTTAACACTCTGGCCATAGGATGCGCCGGTAATCGCTGTTACGTGGTTCGTAATGTTCATGACAGTATCCACGTCAAACAGGCTATTTACATCCTGGCACACAACCGCAAGACGCTCCAAACCCATACCGGTATCAATATTCTTCTGTGCCAGTTCTGTATAATTACCGTTGCCGTCATTATCGAACTGGGAGAACACGTTATTCCATACCTCCATGTAGCGGTCACATTCGCAGCCAACTGTACACTCAGGCTTGCCACAGCCGTACTTTTCTCCGCGATCATAGTAGATCTCAGAGCAAGGACCGCAAGGACCGGAACCATGTTCCCAGAAATTATCGGATTTACCGAAACGGAAGATATTCTTCTCAGGAATACCGATTTGCTTGTTCCAGATCTCAAAAGCTTCCTCGTCGTTCTCATAAATAGAGGGGAACAAACGATCTTCTTCCAGACCAACAACCTTGGTCAAAAATTCCCAGCTCCAGGCAATAGCCTCGTTCTTGAAATAATCACCAAAGGAGAAGTTGCCCAACATCTCAAAGTAAGTGCCGTGGCGAGCAGTCTTACCAATGTTCTCAATATCACCGGTACGAATACACTTCTGGCAGGTACATACTCTGCGGCGGGGAGGTTCTACCTCGCCTTTAAAGTAGGGCTTCATGGGAGCCATGCCGGAGTTGATCAACAACAGGGACTTATCATTTTGGGGAATCAGAGAGAAACTAGGCAGACGCAGATGGTCCTTGCTTTCAAAGAAGCTCAGAAACATCTCACGCAGTTCGTTCACTCCATACGCTTTTTTTGCCATAGTAAAAACCTCCATAAAAAAATAAACTCCGCCCAATAATAGGGGCGAAGTGTTCGCGGTACCACCCTAATTCACCGGAAAATCCAGTATCTTAGCCGCTCTGTAACGGGAGCACCCGTTCCGGTCATCCCGGACGGCTTGGAAGTGGCATAAGGTTTCAATCTTAAGGGCTTGCACCAATCCCCTCTCGCTGGTAAAGACGAAGATCCTCTTTGTTTCCGCATTGCCTTTGCTTATCTTGGATTATTTTATCACAAATACCCCATTTGTCAACAAAATTATGCATTTTGATGTGAAAAAGGGGTGGCACATTTGCACCACCCCATAAATTAGATTTTATCCTGCAACCATTGTTGCAAATTCATGCGGCCTTCCTCAGAAAGTGGAAAGGTTTCATTTCCAAGAATCTCACTTTTTTCGTAACAAAATAGACCTTTCCAATACTCCACAAACATGGAGCTATTATCAAAATCAACTTCTTTTCCCATTTTGGTAATATTCGGTGTGATTTTGAATCGTAACTGACCGCTGGAGCCAGTAAAAACATTTTCCATGGCGAATGTATGCAGGGTTGGCAAGAAGATTTCACACATATTATTCCTCCAATAGTGCTTCCATCTCATCCAGTAAATGATCAAATAATGCCAGTGCTTGCGCAACAGGCTCAGGCTGCGTCATATCCACGCCTGCGCCCTTCAGCAATTCCACAGGACTCTTGGAGCAGCCGCCGGACAAGAACTCCATATATCTGCGTACCGCAGGCTCGCCCTCTTTTAAAATCTGTCTGGACAGCGCAATGGCAGCAGAATAGCCGGTAGCATACTGGAATACATAATAATCATAGTAGAAATGAGGAATGCGCGCCCATTCCACCGCAATGTGATCATCCACTACCATATCCTCGCCAAAGTACAACTGATTCAGGCGGCGATACTCTTCGCTCAGCATCTCTGCCGTCAGTGTTTGACCTTCGCTTACCTTCCGACCCATAAACAGTTCAAACTCAGCGAACATGGTCTGACGGAAGATCGTGCCTTTAAACTGCTCCAGGAAATGGTTAATCAGACATGCACGCTCTTTTTTATCTGTGGTCTTGCCCAGCATATATTCCATCAGCAGCGCTTCATTCAAAGTAGATGCAACCTCTGCAACAAAAATCACATACTGGGAATCCACAGGATTCTGTGTTTTGTTGGACAGATAGGAATGAAGTGCATGACCCATTTCATGTGCCAGCGTAAACATACTGTCCAAATTATTATTATAATTCAGCAGCACATAGGGATGAACCTTTGCACCTGCAGAGTAAGCACCACTACGTTTACCCTCATTCTGGTACACATCGATCCAACGATTTTCAAATCCTTCTTCAAGAATCTTCTGGTAGGCCTCCCCCAGCGGCGCTACCGATTCGTATACGATCTTCTTAGCTTCCTCATAGGAATATTTCTTATCCGTATCACCAACCAAGGATGCATATACGTCATAAAAGTGCAGTTCATCCACACCAAGTAATTTCTTGCGCAAACGAACATAACGATGCATCTTGTCCAAATTGGCATGAATGGCCTCGATCAGTTTCAGATATACCGAGGTAGGCACATTATTGGAATCCAAAGAAGCCTCAAAGGCACTAGGATATTTTCTTGCCTCCGCAAAGAATTTCAGCTGCTTATTTTGGGCATTGAGCAAACCGGCTGCCGTATTCTTAAAGCTTGCAAATCCCTTGTACAAACTCTCGTAACTGTTCTGACGAAGTACACGATCCGCACTTTCCTGGCAGGCAATAAACGTACCCTGAGTAACGGGATGAGACTTGCCTTCAGAATCCAAAGCGTCTGCAAACGTCAAATCTGCATTGGCAAACATACCGTAGATATTGTCCGGTGCTTGTCCCATTTCACCGGCGGATGCTAACAATTTTTCCTCAGCGGGACTTAATACATGTTCCTTGCGACGACGCATATCCGTCAGATATCGACGATAACGGTCAAGACCGGGACAATTGGTATAAAATCGATCCAGGGTAGCATCATCGATAGACATGATCTCCGGAGTTTCAAAGCTGGTAGCTGCACCTAAATCCACAATGATGCTCATCAATCTACCGGTCATAGCCTGATAAACAGCATTTCTGGTATCCTCATCGGACTTACGCATGGCGTAGTTTGCCAACAAACCGGCTCGCTCATTGGAATCTTCCATCAAAGTCAGATAATCCAGCAAGGTCCGTCCACTTTCTCCAAGATGACCGGCAAATGCCACCAATTTTTCTTTATCCTGTTGTAATTCTATGAGTGCCTCTTCCCATGCTGCATCGGAAGCAAACAAATCCTCCGTTGCCCATGTGTCCTTCATCTCCAGTTCTTCTCTTTTCTTGATCTGATCTGCCATAGTTACCTCCCAAAATGATTTTTATTTATTATATCACATGCTGTTATAATTTCAATAGAACATAAAGAAAAAGCAAGGGAGGTTTTCCCTCCCCTGCCCTTATCAACCATTATTTTGCCTGATCAGCCGCAATCAGAAGCTTCATGGCCTCGATACCAACCTTAATTGCACCGGTAGTATCCTCGGACATCGGCATGGCCATCCCCAGTTTTTCTCTCTCCTGATTCCATACCGCATGGAAGCAGCTTCCGCATCGAACACCCAACGCAGAAGCAACAACAAACAATGCCGCAGATTCCATTTCGCTGGCTTTAACACCCAGACGTTTCCAAGCTTCCCATTTCTGCTGCAGTTCATAATAAACAGGCGACTTCTCAGGCGCATGTTGGCCATAGAACGCATCTTTACACTGCACCACCCCTGTATGTGTGCGATAACCCAAAGTCTCGCTGGCAGCTTTCAAGGCGGCCGTCACGTCAAAGTCAGGTACAGCAGGAAATTCAATGGGGGCATATTCCATGGATGTGTGTTCAAAACGAATAGCGCCGGTAGCAACCACAACATCTCCAGGCAATACCTCCAGGTCAATACCTCCACAGGTGCCGATGCGAATAAAAGTATCCGTACCAATGGCCGCTAATTCTTCCATAGCAATCGCTGCGGAAGGGCCGCCAATACCGGTGGAACAAACCGAAACCTTCTCGCCTAGTAATGTACCGGTATAGATGTTATACTCCCGATTCATTCCAATATGAACAGGATCGTCAAAGTAACTAGCAATTGCCTCACAACGACCGGGATCACCGGGCAGGAAACAATAGCGACCTACATCGCCCGCCTGACAGCGAATATGAAACTGCATGCCAATATCTTGCATAACAGACCCTCCTCGAAACAGATTGTTGATATTATACCAAAAAAATTTACGATTTGCAACCGTCAGAACAAACTGACCTGGTTGGTATCCGGCATTTCGTTAAAAGCACCTGCATCTTTCAGCATTTGAATATGGGTTTTGGACACCTTGGGACAAGCCGCAGAAACCTCTTCGATAGACAAGAACTGTCGACCTTCTCTGCCATTCATCAGATCCAGGGCGGCATTCTCGCCGAGACCGGAAATTGACACAAAGGGAGGCCGCATCTTGCCGTCTTCGATTAAAAATTTGGTTGCATGGCTCTTATACAGATCAATGGGCAAGAATTCAAATCCTCGCAGATAAAATTCATACACCACTTCCATGGTTGTAAGCAAATCCTTGTCCTTATCCGTTGCCTGTTCATTGCCGTCAATGGCATCAATATTGGCCTTTAATGCATCCATACCTCCACACATAAGAACAGAATCAAATCCGCCCTTCTGGCTTCTTCTATAAAAATATGCAGAATAGAATGCCAAGGGATGATACACCTTGAACCATGCAATACGAAATGCCATCATAACATAGGCAACCGCGTGGGCTTTGGGGAACAAATACTTGATTTTCTTGCAGGATGTGATGTACCACTCCGGTACACCTGCCTCCTTCATTTCATCCTCTGCGCCGTCGGGCAAACCTCTGCCCTTACGCACCGACTCCATGATCTTAAATGCTCGCTTTTCGGGTAATCCGCAAGAAATCAGATAAATCATAATATCATCACGACAGCCGATGGTTTGATCCACTTGCGCAGTTCCGGACACGATCAAATCCTTTGCGTTACCCAGCCACACATCCGTACCATGGGTATAGCCGGAAATACGCACCAAAAAATCAAACTTCGTGGGCTTTGTATCCAGCAAAACCTCTCGGGTAAATCGTGTGTTAAACTCCGGCACAGCCACCGCACCGGTGGGACCCAGCAAAGGATCATTTTCATAGCCCAAAACCTTAGAGGATGTAAAGATAGACATGGTGTTCTTATCGTCCAAGGGTATGGTTTTGGCATCCACACCGGTCATATCCTCCATCATACGAATCATGGTCGGGTCATCATGACCCAGCATATCCAGCTTCAGAAGATTCTCTTCCATGGAGTGATATTCAAAATGGGTTGTGATCTGATCAGAATTAGGATCATCCGCAGGATGCTGCACAGGGCAGAAATCCCAGATTTCATTCTCTTGCGGAATAACCACCAGACCACCAGGGTGCTGTCCTGTTGTTCGACGCACACCCACACAACCGGCAGTCAGACGATTTTCCTCCGCCTTACCCATGGATTTTCCCCGTTCCGCTAAATATTTTTTCACATAGCCAAACGCGGTTTTTTCTGCCACAGTACCAACGGTTCCCGCACGGAAAACATGGGATTTCCCGAACATTTCCGTACAATACGCATGGGCTCTGGCTTGATATTCACCGGAGAAATTCAAGTCAATATCCGGCACTTTATCGCCACCGAATCCAAGGAAGGTTTCAAATGGAATATTAAAGCCATCCTTTTCAAACTGTGCGCCGCATTTGGGACAAGTGGCATCCGGTAAGTCCGCACCACACTGATAGCCTTCGGGGATATCAAATGTGGAATACTTGCATTCCGGATTCGGGCAACGATAGTGCGGTGGGAAGGAATTAACCTCCGTAATGCCGGACATATAGGCCACAATAGACGAACCAACAGAACCACGAGAGCCTACCAAATAACCATGTTCCAAGGAATTCTGCACCAGTTTTTGCGCAGACATATAGATCACATCATAATGACAACTAATAATATCATTAAGTTCTGTGTCTACACGCTTGACCATGAGTTCAGGCGGATTTTCGCCATACAAACGGTGCAGTTTGCCATAAACCAAATCTTTAAGATCCTGCACAGAATTCTCAATAGAAGGCGCGAACAGGTTATGGGGCACAGGACGTACCACATCGCACATATCTGCAATCAAATTGGAATTGGTCACAACAATTTCCTGTGCCTTTTCTTCACCCAGATACGCAAACTCACGAAGCATCTCATCGGTAGAACGCAGATACAGCGGATTGGGTTTATCAGCATCATCAAAACCTTTTGTCGCCAGCAAAATATGGCGATAGATCTCGTCCTCGGGATTCAAGAAATGCACGTCACCGGTAGCAACAACAAGCTTGCCCATTTCTTCACCGATTCGCACAATGGTGCGGTTGAAATCACGAAGCTGCTCTTCATCCTTTGCAATGGTCTCACCATTCTTATTCTTTTCCAACATAAAGCGGTTGTTGGAGATTGGCTGCACCTCCAAATAATCATAGAAAGACGCAATACGCTTTAATTCTTCATCACTCGCACCCTTGATTACTGCCTGGAACAGCTCATTATTCTCACAAGCAGAACCAATAATCAAGCCTTCTCTAAGCTTCATCAGCTCAGACTTAAAGATACGAGGTACACGCTTAAAATATTTCAAATTCGCATCAGTTATCAGATGATACAAATTCCGCAAACCCATCTGATTCTTTGCAAATAAGATAATATGCTGCGCATGACGGCTATCTGCCTTGCTTTGGCTACGTAGGGTCTCCATAGCAGGATTGATCGCCTGTAAAGTATGTACATCCAACTCTTGAAGTTTCTGGATATGCTTTGCCATGACCAAACCACAAGTCAATGCATCATCTGCCGCTCTGTGATGGCTAAATTCCGGCAAACTTAATGCATCTGCCACAATATTCAATTTATGACGATTGAGCTGAGGCATAAGGTTCTGAGACAGCACCAGCGTATCTACAGAAGTATACGGATAGGGATATCCCAACCGCTTACAAGCAGCACGGATAAAACCGGTATCAAAGTCCGCATTATGAGCAACGAGAGGACGATTCCCCACAAATTCAATAAACTTAGGAAATACCTCTTCAAGTGCAGGTGCGCCAGCCAACATTTCATCCGTAATGCCGGTCAAGTCCACAATTTCCTTACGAAGAGGCTGCTGGGGATCTACAAATGCCTGGAATCGATCAATTTCCTGACCATCCTTCATTAGAACAGCACCGATTTCAATGATGCTATCCCGCTTATCAGATAGACCGGTAGTTTCCAAGTCAAAAGCAACATATTCTCCATCCAGAGATATATCAATATCGCCCTTAACTACGATCTTATCATCCACATCGTTAATGTAATAGCCTTCACAACCATACAGGATCTTAATGGTATCATCTGTACCAGCAACCTTTGGTGCACCCTTCCAGTCCTCAACCACATGCAGCGCATCTGTAAAGGATTGTACACAGCCATGGTCAGTTATAGCAATGGCACGATGACCCCATGCTGCCGCCTGTTTAATGGCAGCCTTGGTATTTGTCAGCGCATCCATATTACTCATGATGGTATGCAAATGCAATTCCACACGTTTGCCATTTTCCGCAGTATCCAACCGTTTCGGCATGCTACCAGGCATGATAGCAAAGGGTTTCAAAACCACTTCATTGGTAAAATTATCTACTTGTAGTTTTCCCTGCACCTGAATAACAGAGCCTTCGCCAATGGCCTCCAGAATAGGCTTAGCTTCCCTGTTTTCCATAAAGCGACTAACACGAACAGAGGATCGGTTGTCCGTCATATCAAAATTGATCACCCAGGCATTACGCTTGGGCAATTCTCTATGTTCTACCTTGAAAACCTTACCCTGTACAATCACAGTACCCATATTCAGATCCAGAGAGTCCATAGGTGTCACATTGCCACGGAAGGGCTTGCCATAGATTGTATCCTGTTGAACAGGTGCATTTTCCTTTTTTACGGCAGGCGCAAATTTAGGCAGCTGTGCGATCATCTCCGCACGCATTTTCTCCATAGCTTCATACAAAGCTTCTCCTGACAAACTCTGGCCTGCCTGGATCTCAATAGACACATCACAGGCAAAGCGTTCCTTCAAGCTGTTGCACACATAAGGAATGGTCTCATCTAATGAATCCTTGCCATTTGCCTTCAAGGTAATATTCAGTACATTTCCATCCCATTTCCAGCTTGCGCCGGCAAGGATACCACGAGCCATAGAATCACGGCAAATAAACATCTGGGCAACTTCTTCCGGTTCAATACGCTGCAGTTGATCAGCTGGAAATGTTGCTATAATATCTACACTGCCCAATCCATAGACCTGGGCAATACTGTTTCCTACAGAATCCAGCCTGCGTTTAGGAATGTACTGTTCCGAATGAATTGCAACCGATACAGAACGCTTTTGCGGATCAATATCTGCAGCAACGAGGGCCGCCTGAGACAGCACCTCGTTTAGGTCTTCAGGCGGCTCGTAATCCGGAAACATATTTAAAAACAAAATCTCTTTATCCATCTTAAAAATTATAATTCTTCGATTCTCTTTAATAAGGCCGGCAGCAATTCATCGTAAGGCAATTTACAGATCTGCTGTCCTCTTTCAAACAACATACCGCAACCATCACCACCAGCGATGCCAATATCGGCCTCCCGGGCTTCACCAGGACCATTGACGATACAACCCATCACAGCAACTGTAATCGGTTTTTCACAATCTTTTAGAGCTTCGTCCACCTTATTCACCAGTCCGATCAAATCAATTTTGGTGCGACCACAGGTAGGACAGGAAATAATATTAACGCCATCATTGCGCAAACCAGCTGCCTTTAGAATATCCTTGGCTGCATAAACTTCCTCTACAGGATCGTCAGTTAAGCTTACACGAATTGTATCACCAATACCATCCAACAAAAGCGCACCGATACCCATTGCAGATTTCATCAATCCCATACGAACAGGGCCGGTCTCTGTGACACCAATATGGATCGGATAATCGCACTTACTGCGGAACAAACGGGCTGCGGCTACCATGGTAGGTACAGTAGAAGACTTCATGGACACGCAGGTATCATAAAATCCATACTTTTCCAACAGTTCCAGGTGTTCAAAAGCGCTTTCCACCAAGGCTTCCGCCGTGGGATGTCCATACTTCTCCAGCAGGCGCTTATCCAGGCTACCGCCATTTACACCAATGCGAATGGGAATTCCACGTTCCTTACAAACTGCAACCACAGCCTGCACATGATCCTCACCGCCAATATTACCAGGGTTAATTCGGATCTTTGCCGCACCACCTTCGGCAGCCGCAATGGCCAAACGATAGTCAAAATGAATATCTGCAACCAAAGGTAGCGGAGATTCTTTACAAATCTCAGAAAACGCTTCTGCGGCAACTTTATCCGGTACTGCCAAACGCGCAATCTGACAGCCTGCAGCCTGCAATCTGAGGATCTGTGCAAGAGAACCTGCTACATCCTCCGTTTTGGTATTAAGCATAGATTGAATCACCACTGGTGCACCGCCGCCAATGGTAATTCCGCCAACATGAATTGATCTGGTCATACTCTTTACCCCTTAAAAATGGTAAATACATCCTTAAACAAGATGAGCGCCATGAGAACCATCAGTAAAAGCATACCAACGCCATGGATATAGCCCTCAATCTTGGAATTCAGCTTTTTCTTTGTAATTTTTTCGATAGTAGTCGTGAGTAACAATCCAACTACACGACCACCATCCAGTGCCGGAATGGGCAACAAATTCATGATGCCCAAATTGATTGCAAGGAATGCACCGAAATATAGCATGCTAATAATCGCATCCAGAGTGGTTTCTGATTGCTCTGCAGTATCAGACATAACTTTTACGATGCCAACAGGACCAGACATATCTGAAAAACCGGCCTGTCCGGAAAGTAGCATTTGCAGACTCAATCTTACCACTCTGCCTGTATTTAAGCAGTTATTCCACGCAAGACTCACCTTATCCTCAAAGGTCAAGTCCTTATCTACCACGAAATTGATACCGTATTGCATCTGCTCATTCCCATTTTTATCCACAACCAAATGTTTTTCCATCTTGAAGTTATCCAAACGGACTTCCTTGCCGTTTCTATCAACAACCACATCATGGGTATCACCGGGATTCAAGGATAAAATCATAGAAAAGTCACTACGCAAATAAATATTTTCGCCATCCAATTCGACAAAGCGGTCACCTGCTTGCAGACCACCTGCTTCATCGATAGTAGCGTATTTCTCAAAGCTATCAATAACAGGTAACACTGCCTCTTCAGCAGGCAAGTAGACCAGCAGCATTAACACGCCGCCGATAAGCAAATTCATTACAGAACCTGCAATCAAGATGATTAATCGCTTCCACCATGCAGCCTTTTGAAAGGATCTGGGATTATCCGTATCCTCGTCCTCACCCTCCATGGCACAAAAACCACCGATGGGAATGCAACGTATGGAATAGGTAGTCTCTCCCCTTTTCCACTTTACAATGGCAGGTCCCATGAACATGGAAAATTCATTCACCTGTACACCGGACAACTTTGCGGCCACAAAATGACCCAATTCATGAACAAAGATCAAAAGACTGAATAGTAAAATTGCAAAAATAATCGACATGAGTTTCCTCGCTTAATCAGAACTTACCGCCAATCTGGCCTGACGGTCGGCCTCCAAAATTTGCTCCAAATTCGGTTCAGCTATAAATGGAACAGTTTCCACCGCTTTATTTACCAAACGATAAATATCATAGAAACCAATCTTATCCTCCAGGAACATGGCAACAGCAGCTTCGTTAGCGCCATTCATAACAGGGCAAGCTGTACCGCCAGCCTTTCCGCAGGCACGAGCCAGTGCCAAGCACGGAAAAGCATCCATATCCGGAGCCGCAAAGGTAAGCGGTCCACAATTCAGCAAATCCAGAGCAGGGGCAATGCATTTTGTGCGTTGTGGATATGTCATTGCTAACTGAATAGGCAAACGCATATCCGGGCTTCCCATTTGCGCCATCACAGCGCCATCTGTATATTCTACCATACTATGCACAATACTCTGGCGATGGATCACAACATCCACCTTCTCCAGAGGCATATCATACAAACGCATAGCCTCAATAACTTCCAGGCCCTTATTCATTAAGGTGGCGCAATCGATGGTGATTTTCGCACCCATCTTCCAGTTGGGGTGCTTTAATGCATCTGCTTTTGTTACACGCTTTAGCTGATCTGCATCCATCCCATAGAACGGGCCGCCCGAACAGGTCAAGATCAACCGTTTAATCTCGTCATGTGAACGACTACCCATCAAACATTGGAAAATAGCAGAATGCTCAGAATCCACCGGGATGATTTCTGCACCATACCGCTTTGCCTCTGCCATAACCAACTCACCGGCGCAAACCAGGGTTTCCTTATTGGCAAGCCCAATGCGTTTTTGGGCACGGAGCGCTGCCAGCGTAGGTTTCAAGCCGACCATACCCACAACCGCAGTAATCACGCAATCCGCCTGCGGCATTGTGGCTGCCTCTATCAGACCTTCCTCACCATAGGCAACTCGAACAGGCAAGTCTGCAATTTCTGCTTGTAGACGTTCTGCAGCCTCCTGTGTTGCCATAACGGCCAACTGAGGAAGATACTTTCTGCATTGCTCAGCCATGCGCTCCGCACCGGAACCTGCAGTTAATGCGCAAACAGTCAAACCCAACGCATCAATAACATCCAGGCTCTGACGACCGATAGAACCGGTAGAACCTAGGATACTAATACACTTTGTCATTATTATTTCACCGCCACAGGTAAAAGAATCAACAAAATTTCAACCAAAGGAGCAATAATGGTGGTGGAGTCAAAACGATCCAAGATACCACCGTGACCGGGAATCAGATTACCGTAATCCTTAATGCCAGTCTGACGCTTAATGGTGGAGAAGCACAGGTCGCCAAACACACCGGCAACAGAGCCGACCACACCATACAGTACAGCAGCCAAATAGTTCACCTTAAAGGAGAAACCAAACTGTAAAATCACACCATAAATAATCATACCCAGAATCGCACCCAAAATGCCACCGATAGCACCCTCGATGGTTTTCTTGGGGCTAATAGTAGGCGCAAGCTTATGCTTACCCAGGAATCGACCGGCAAAATAGGCTCCACTATCAGAGATAAATGCCAGCACAAAGGGAATCATAATAAAAAATCTGCCGTGTGCACCGCTATGAATACGAACCAACGCAGTCAGCAGGAATGGTATCAGCAAACCGGCAGCAAGACAGACGATCACCTTATCAAAAGGCAGCTTCATGTCAGAAATCATAATTTCCGCAAACATGATCACCACCATCAGCAATACGCCCAGTAAGGCCCATACATAACTTCCACCCAGGTTGCTCCAAATAGCAACCAAGAATGCCATAACTGCCGCATAAGCAATCAAGCGGACATGGCGCACATAGCCCGTTCCCCACAGCAATTCGTAAGCTGCAATAGAAGCTGCCAAACCGAACAGAATTGCCGTACAAATGGAAGGCAATACCAGAACGATCAGGAGCAATAGAGGCAGTAATGCTACCGCTGCAAGAATTCTAGTTTTCATATCTTTTTCCTCCTAGCAATTGGCTGGCAGAACGGATGTAAGCGTGCCCAAGTGAGCATCGTAGCTGACATTATCTATCTTCAGCCTTTGGTTTTCAAATCTGAGTTCCGTCACCGAGGCATTAGAAACCCAAGGAACATCTTTCATTTGTTGCAAGGTTTTTCCTTCACAAAAACATTGTATTGCACGAATGGGAGTGCCATGCGTCACAATCACAACTGTTTTATCCGGATTGCTACTGGCAATATCTACTAACGTCTGCACAACCCTGTGTTGCAATTGGGCAACAGACTCGCCTTCATCACAAACCGCATTACCAATATCTTTCAGCCATGCAGTATAGCTCACAGGATACATAATAGGCAATTGATCAAAGGAGGTTTGTTCCCATAATCCGGCATATATTTCTCGAAGTTCACGCATAGGGATCACATCCGTACCCAAACGATCAGCCAATGACTTACCTGTCAAATACGCCCTCTGTAAATCGCTGCTGTAAATGCGATCCACAGAATAGTGTTTCATAATATATTGCGCAGTGATGTCTGCTTGAGAAATACCAAGCGGTGTTAAGGAACAATCCCAGCTACCGGCAAATACCTTCTGCAGATTAGCCTCAGATTGCCCGTGCCGTACCAACAGAATCCTGGTCATATTATGCGCCACCAAAGCGTCTGTTGCGACGATTATATTCCATAATGGCCTCATCCAAATGCTTCGGTTGAAAATCCGGCCACAGAACATTCAAAAATACATATTCAGAATATGCAGATTGCCATAGCAAGAAATTACTGGTTCTCATCTCGCCGGAAGGACGAATAATCAGTTCCGGGTCCGGCACATCTGCAGAATACAGATAGCCGGAAAGCATCTGTTCTGTCAGTTCCTCCGGCTGTCTCTTACCCTCTGCCACATCTTTAGCAAAGGCTTTTGTTGCACGAACGATCTCGTCCCTGCCGCCGTAATTCAAGCAAAAATTCACCTGCACGTCATCATACTGCGCAGAGCGTTCCTGCGCATCTGTGCAAAGTTTTTGCAATTCAGGGCTAAGACGGCTGATATCGCCAAATACCTTGAAGCGGACACGGTTTTTCTCCATGTCTGTAATAGCTTCTTTCAGATATTTACCCATCAACTTCATAATACCGGATATCTCCTCCTCGGAGCGTTTCCAATTTTCTGTGGAGAAGGCATAAACCGTCAAATATTTCACACCAATACTACGGCAATAATTCGCAGTACGTCGAAATGCCTCGGCACCTGCGGCGTGTCCGGCAGTTCTAGGCAAAAAACGTTTTTTAGCCCAACGACCATTGCCATCCATAATAATTGCAATATGGTTAGGGACTGGCATCTTATTATCCATGTACAAGCCACCTCACTAAACAGTTGGGGGTGCAAGCACCCCCAAAAATTATACGCCAATATTAGATTGCCATCAATTCCTTTTCCTTTGCAGCGCATGCATCGTCCACTTTCTTTGTGAACTTATCCAACAGATCCTGCAGATCCTTTTCAGCCTTCTTTTGCTCATCCTCGGTAATCTCGGAATCCTTCTTCAGCTTTTTCACATAGTCCATGCCATCACGACGAATATTACGCATAGCAACCTTTGCCTCTTCAGCGTACTTCTTCACCTGCTTGGTCAATTCCTTACGACGCTCCTCAGTCAGCTGGGGGAATACCAAACGAACGACCTTGCCATCATTCTGGGGATTAATGCCCAGGTCGCTAGCCTGAATTGCCTTCTGAATTTCCTTCAGCAAGGTAGTATCCCAGGGCTGAATGACCAGAGTACGAGCATCGGGAGAAGAAATTGTTGCGACACCATTGAGGGGCGTCTCACTACCATAATACTCAACAGTAATACGATCCAGCACCTTTGCATTGGCACGGCCTGCGCGAACAGCACCGAACTCCTCACCCAGGTGATCCAGAGCCTTTTCCATTCTTCTGGAATAATCCTTAAAATCTACACTCATAGGTTAGTCCTCCTTAACGATAGTACCAATTTTTTTACCGCATACAACGCGGATAATGTTTTCGGGATCTGCCAATGCAAAACAAACCAGCTTCATATGATTGTCCATGGCCAAGGTCATAGCAGTAGTATCTGTAGCCTTCAGATGGCGAGCCAGAACCTCATCGTAGGTCAGCTCATCAAACTTCACAGCAGTGGGATCCACATTCGGATCAGCAGAGTAAATGCCATCCACATTCTTCGCCATCAAAATAGCATCGGCCTCAATTTCCACACCTCGCAAAACTGCGCCGGTATCTGTGGAGAAATAAGGATTACCGGTACCTGCGGCAAAAATCACGACCTTACCCTCATTTAAGTAACGATCCGCGGTATCACGGGTAAAATACTCCGCAAACTTATTCATCTCAACAGCGGTCAAGACACGTGCATCCACACCGTGCTTTTCCAGAGCATCTGCCACAGCGATACTATTCATAACCGTAGCCAACATACCCATGGCATCGCCGTGAGAACGCTGCATCTTGTCAGCACCATCCTTCACGCCACGCCAGAAGTTACCGCCACCGATCACGATACCGATCTGTACACCCATATCGCGGCATCTGCGGATTACATCACAAACAGAATTGATCACAGTAAAATCCAGGCCTCTGTGAGCATCTCCAGCCAGGGCCTCACCGCTGATTTTCAGCAGAATTCTTTTGTACTTGATTTGTTCCAAGCAAATCACTCCTCTCATCTTTCCCTATTTTATAATAAGTCACGCAAATTGACAACTATAATTTATCATTTTTCCAAAAAGTTTTTGATTTTTTTATAAACTGTCCATCTTAAAGCGATTCATGGTTGCAATTAAACGATAAATAGGTTATAATGTATGGGAATTTTAGCAAAAGAGAGGATGCTTAAGATGGCTGAGATCACCGAGAGCAAAAATTTTATTCACGCTTTTATTGAAGAGGATATTGCCGAAGGCGGTCGCTATGCCGGTAAAACCGTGCATACCCGTTTCCCTCCCGAACCTAATGGTTATCTGCACATTGGTCACTGCAAGGCATTGATCATCGACTTTGGCACCGCCGAAAAATTTGGTGGCCTGTGTAATCTGCGTATGGACGATACAAACCCCACAAAGGAAGATGTGGAGTTCGTGGAGGCTATCAAGGAAGACATTCATTGGCTGGGCTTTGATTGGGGCGACAGATTCTTCTATGGCTCTGATTATTTTGAAAAGGACTACGAATTTGCCGTTGAATTGATCAAGAAGGGTCTGGCATACGTTTGCGAACTAACACCTGACCAGTTCAAGGAATATCGCGGCGATTTGAACACCCCCGCCATCTCCCCTTTCCGTGATCGTCCCATCGAAGAAAGTCTGGATCTGTTCGCAAGAATGCGCGCCGGTGAGTTTGAGGACAACAAATATACGCTGCGTGCTAAGATTGACTTGGCATCCGGTAACTTCAACATGCGTGACCCGGTTATTTACCGCATCCGTCACATGCATCACCACCGCCAGGGTGACAAGTGGTGCATTTACCCCATGTATGACTTTGCACACCCCATCCAGGATGCCCTGGAAGGAATCACCCATAGTTTATGTTCTCTTGAATTTGAAAATCACCGACCCTTGTACAACTGGGTAGTTGAAAATGTGGGCCTGGAGCATCACCCCCGTCAAATCGAGTTTGCTCGTCTTGGTATCGACCATACTGTTCTTTCTAAGCGTAAGCTCAGAGCGTTGGTGGAGAATGAATATGTTTCCGGCTGGGACGATCCTCGTATGCCTACTCTGTGTGGTCTGCGCCGTCGTGGCTATACCCCCAAAGCTATCCGCAACTTCTGCGACCGCGTTGGTGTTGCTAAGTCGCCCAACACCATCGAGTACGGTTTCCTGGAATACTGTCTGCGCGAGGATCTGAACGAGACCGCTCAGCGTGTTATGGCTGTACTCAAGCCCATCAAACTGACCATCACCAATTATCCCGAGGGTCAATCTGAGACCTTCGAGGTTGAGAATAACCCCAACGATCCCGAAGCAGGTACTCGTCAGGTCACATTCTCTCGTAACCTGTGGATTGAAGCCGACGACTTCATGGCCGAGCCCATTCCCAAGTATAAGCGCCTGTTCCCCAACGGACCTGAGTGCCGTCTAAAGGGTGCATATCTGGTATCCTGTACCGGTTGTGTGCTGGATGACGAGGGTAATGTGGTAGAGGTTCTGGCTACCTACGACCCCAACTCCCGTGGTGGTGATCCTGCCGATGGCCGTAAGGTCAAGGGCGCAACTATCCATTGGGTAGACGCCGACAACTGCTGCGATGCAGAGGTTCGTCAGTATAGTAATCTGTTTGATGATGCCGATCCCGATGCCTCCGGCAAGGATTTCCTGGCTTGTCTGAATCCCAATTCTTTGGAAGTTCTCACCGGCTGTAAGGTCGAAAAGAGTTTGGAAGACGCAAAGGCACCTGCATCTTATCAGTTCATGCGTCTGGGTTATTTCTGCCCCGACAGCAAGGATTGTAGCTCCGATCATCTGGTCTTTAACCGTAGCGTTAGTCTAAAGGACAGCTTCAAACCTGGCAAATAACATTTTAGCCGAGCAGCAATTCTGCTCGGCTAATTTTTATGTCATGCGCAGGAGGTTTGTCGAAGAATTTCTTTTTTTAGTCGTTGCATAATACGTTTTTCTAAACGAGAAATATATGATTGGGAAATCCCCATCTTCTGCGCCACCTCTTTTTGTGTTAATTCTTGAACACCATTCAGACCATACCGCATTTGTACAATATCACGTTCCCGCTCTGGCAGATCTTTTACGGCTTGTCTTAATAGGCATAAATCCACGTCATCCTCCAAAGGGCGCATAATAATATCCTCATCGGTCCCAAGAATATCAGAAAGCAGCAGCTCATTACCATCATAGTCCATATTGATAGGTTCATCCAGGGATACTTCATTTTTTTGATTGGCAATCTTCCGTATATACATCAAAATTTCATTCTCAATGCATCGTGAGGCATATGTCGCCAATTTAATATTTCGATCTCGTCGATAAGTGCCAATTGCCTTAATCAAACCAATAGTTCCAATAGAGATCAAATCCTCTAAATTCACCCCGGTATTTTCAAATCGTCTGGCAATAAATACAACCAAACGTAGATTCCTCTCAATTAGAAGCTGTTTTGCAGCCTCATTCCCTTGTTCCAACAATTGCAATGCATCTATTTCTTCCTGACCCTTTAGGGGCGGCGGCAGTATATCGGCACCTCCCACATAGAACACATGCCCCGAGGGAACAATCCCTAGTTTGTTTAATAATCTCCACAACCATTTCTTCATAAATAACCTCCTGCTAGTGCTTGATAATATCCGCTTTCACCAATGTTTTCCGGAGCAAATGCTACAATTGCACTATATTTTTTCTTTCCTATCCTCAACTCGTCCACCTCCATGGCTAACATTAACGCACCGGCCTGTCCAATTGTATTGTAAGGAATCAACCTTAGTCCTTTTGATAAAACCACCGATTGTACAGGATCTTTTAATTGCCGTAAAGTGAGTCCAGCCAATTTCAAAGCCACATCAGTACCTACAATCAACACAGGCTTTCCCGTCAAGGGATCTCGCAATTGATGCCCCGTGTCCCTGAACGCTGTCAGTTTCATTGTTCTGCCATGATGGGTAATTTCAACAGGTAATAATTGGCCACCACATTGCCAGAAGCCAACCACATACAATACAAACAGTCCCAATAAGCTTAAAGCTCCAGATAATATATCCGTTTGATCGGTAGCTACCCCATCAATAATCAAATTGATCAGCATAAAAATCATAATGGGTCGAACGGAATGCCTTGTCATACCAAATGAACACAGACCAATCAGAATTGTAAAGATAAAATACCAAAACCGATTCCCTAGGAAGAACAATTCCTGTTCCATACACAAAGCCCCATAGAACACGCCTACTAACGCACCAGCCAGCAGGCGAACAATGAAGATTCCTGCACCACATAATTGATTCGTTCCCATCAATAACATAAAAAGCACCAGGTATCGAATCGCCAATGCCCAAATCACTAACCATCTCATAGGACACCTCCATATCACAATCGGTACATAACAACCAAGCCAAGTATATTCCACAGTCTCCAGAAATGCCGTCGCAAGCAGGCACGTGATTTCACCCACGATCTGTCCAACTCTAACGGTTCTTCTTCTCTAGATGCGGCAGAAACAAAAAAAGCGGCAGCTGAATCACACAGCTGCCGCTTCATTATGTCGATGAATTATCATCACGAACAATTTGTCGAATATTCTTTTCAATCTTAAATCTAGCGGTCATAACCTCATGTCCACAACCCTTGCACCGAAGGCGAAAATCTGCGCCTGTACGGAGCACAAGCCAACTTTTTTCACCGCAGGGGTGAGCTTTTTTCATGACCAAAATATCCCCAACACGAACATCCATATTCCTTATTTCCCCTTCACTAGATCCCAATATTGCTTAGCAGCCTGTTCCATCTTATTTTCACCATACCGATAATAGGATGCACCGACCAACTCATCGGGCAAATATTGCTGCTGCACCCATCTGCCGGGAAAATCATGGGGATATTGATATCCCTGTTCACGTTCCATCGTATAAGTATCTGCATGCATATTCTGCAGATGTCTTGGAAAATCGCCACCTTTACCCTTACGTACATCCTCCAGAGCCATGTCTAAAGCAATGTGTCCTGTATTGGATTTCGGGGAAGTTGCCATGAGAATCGCTGCATCACCCAGAGGGATTCTCGCCTCGGGCATTCCCAGCATCAAGGCCATATCCACGGAAGACTTGACAATCGGAATGATCTGAGGAAACGCCAGACCGACATCCTCAGCAGCAATTACCATAAGTCTACGGCAAGTCGCTTGCAGCTGACCTGCCTCCAATAATCTGGCAAGATAGTGACATGCAGCATCCGGATCAGATCCTCGAATGGATTTTTGCAGCGCAGACAGTAAATCATAAAAATTATCACCGTCACGATCCGCACGCATAGCGCTCTTCTGCGTTACCATTTTCACATCGTCCAATGACAACACAATGGTATCATCTACAGGTTTCGCCGCAGAAAACAATACTTCTACTGCATTCAGAGCCTTGCGAATATCACCACCGCATGCACCGGCAATGTACTCGAGTGCCCCTTCTTCAGCTGTAGCTTTCAATGCAGTGCGTTCCTGCATATAAGCAACCGCACGATTGACCGCTTGTAATGCCGCTTGTGCGGAAATTTGTTTAAACTCAAACACAGTAGAACGGCTCAAAATTGCGTTAAATACATAAAAATAAGGATTTTCCGTGGTAGAAGCAATTAATGTGATCTTGCCATTTTCAATGTGCTCCAGCAATGATTGCTGCTGTTTTTTATTGAAGGATTGAATCTCGTCCAGATATAGCAACACACCATTAGGTGCCATAAAAGTATCCAACTGTGCAACAATATTCTTAATATCTGCGGTGGATGCGGTAGTAGCATTAAGTTGAAACAAGGTTCGATTGGTCTGCTTTGCAATAATATTTGCAACTGTTGTCTTTCCGGTACCACTAGGTCCATAAAAGATCATATTCGGGATCTTGCCGGAATCCACCAGGCGCCGCAAGATCGCACCTTGACCCAATATATGATCCTGACCAAACACATCGTCCAAGCTTTGAGGACGCAACAAATCTGCTAAAGGCTGATACATAAGCAGCTCCTTTCATTTTTAATTATTATATCATAAAAGTAGAGATTTTGCATCCTATTTTCTAATTATATAAAAATAATTTTTATTTTATCTTTACCCGAAGGAAATAATATGATAGAATAAAACTTAGCAATCATTCAGGGGGCAAACCATGAAATCCAGAAACCTTATTAACAGAAAATGCAACTATTTAGCCATAAGCTTTGGCATGCCATTTGTATCCATGCTTATGATTATGATATTTAATGAATTCTCACCCTTTGGCAATTCTTCCATGCTGTACTCTGACTGCTATCACCAGTATTTTCCTTTCTTTAAAGCATTCATTCAGGATATTCGTGGCGGCGAATCCTTGGTCTATAGCTTTAATGTGGGTATGGGCATGGACTATTTGGGTCTGATCGCATATTACCTGGCCTCACCTCTATATTTACTAGGCCTGCTGTTTCCAGATAGCATGCTTTTGGGCTTCTTCTCGATGTTAGCGCCCATCCGTCTGGGTCTTGCCGGATTATTCTTCGCCATGTTCCTGCGGAAGGTCTTTAAAAAGAACGATATGTCCATTGCTATTTTTGGTAGTTTCTATGCTTTATGCGCATGGACCATGGGTTACCAATGGAATGTCATGTGGTTGGACACCTTTACTCTGCTGCCCCTGGTCATGATGGGCATGTACAGTTTGCTTAACGAAAGAAGGTTTGTGCTATACACCATAGCACTGGCTCTGTCTGTCTATTCCAATTACTACATTGGCTTCTTCACTTGTATCTTTGTATTTTTGACCTTTATTTGCTATGAGATCTGCAGATGCACAAGTTTCAAAAAACTAGCATGGGATCTATTATGGATCGCCGGTTTCTCCATGCTAGCTATAGGTCTAACCGCATTTTTGGAACTACCTGCCTATTCTGCCTTGCAAACCACACAATCCAGTGTCAATAAATTCCCTGAAGATTTTGCGCTGAATATTGTGGATTACGAACTATATCCCAATGTAAATGCAGATTGGGATGCCGCAAAACTTGCCTGGGAAGCCGGGAAGATCGGCAAAGCAATTTCCAATGGCTGGTCTGCTATCTGGGAAGGCTTGAAAGCAATCCTGAATGGAATGAAACAATGCGCTGGAAATATGTTTGGCGGTATTGAGCCCACCTTCAAAGAGGGTCTCCCCAACCTTTACTGTGGTATTGGCAGTATTCTCTTCGCATTCCTATTCCTGACATGTAAGCAGGTAAAACTGCGTGACAAAATTTGTTCTGTTGCCCTGCTTATTATCTTTATCCTCAGTTTCTTGATCCGTCAATGGGATTATGTTTGGCACGGATTCCACTTCACCAATATGATCCCCTATCGATTCAGTTTTCTGTTCAGTTTCGTACTGCTATATATGGCATATCGGGCCTATTTGCATCGAGCTGAATTCAAATTATGGCAAGTTATTATTGCATCTGGATTAGCCATTTTCTTGTGTCTGAATTCCAATACCATTGACACCTACAAAGAAGCACTAGCTTCCATCGATCTGGGTGCAAATTGGGATGCCATCACAAGTAACTGGAAAGGCACTACCGAGGATTGGGATGCATTGCTAAACCACTTTGGCTATTATGCATTCCCTGTATTCAATACACTATTTCTCACCGCATATATCGGTTTCCTGGGGTTCATGTACTTCCCCAGAAAAAAACCCAGAAGAAAAGACGAACAGGCCGTTCAGTTGTTTGAAGACGCAGCAAACAAGCGGCATCTTATCGGCACCATTGTGCTGGCATGTATCATGTGTTTTGAGATCATTCTCAACCTGCTGAATTTCTCCATTTTCTTTGATGGTACAACCACCGATTTCTATCCGCGCGGCAAAGAAGATGCAGAGAAAATCTATCAGGTAATGCACAACCGTGAGGCCGATACTCTATTTTACCGTGCAGAAGCTACCCATTCGCAAACATTAAATGACGGTGCTCTGAATGGTTATCATGGCATTTCCACCTTCACCAGCTCTGCGAATGTTAAAATCACCGAGTTCATGAAGGATCTTGGATATGGCGCAAAAGACACCTATAACCGTTATTGCTTTGAACAAAGTTCCCCGGTTGCAAACCTCTTCCTGGATCTGAAATACATGATTGAACGTAGCGGTAATCAGACTCAAAACCAATATTTTAATGTAGTCGCACGTTCTGGAGAGGTAACACTTCTTGAAAACAATGCTTATCTTCCCTTGGGTTTCTTGGCAAATTCTCAACTGGGAATACTGGATTTCAAAACCTCCAATGATGATTTTGAATTCCAAAATCGCCTACTCCAAACAGCAACCGGCATTGAAGATAATATTTGGAATTATATGGTACTTGGCGAACTGGTCATCAGTTCCAGCAATGTTGCTATTAACACCAGCCGTAACGACGGATACTGCACATATAGCGCCAGTAACAGCGGCACCATTGTATATTCCTATTATCCTCAGCAAGAAGGCCTCATGTGCATTGACATCTATCAATCCAAGCGCAATAATATTAATGTCTACCTGAACGGACAGCACCTTTACAGCGAGTCCTACAGCCTCCCACAAATGCTTAGCGTATGCAACGTCAAGGTAGGCGATGTGGTTGAGGTTCGTTTCTCCTGCACCGCCGGTGAAAGCGGCAGCATTAATATGGTTGGCGCAATCCTCAATGACCAGGCATTTCAAGAGGCTTACAATGTGCTGAGCGCATCCACCTGGAACTTAACCGAATTCAGCAACACAAAAATCAGCGGCACAATTCAATGTAATCGTGATGGTCTCATGTACACCTCCATTCCCCAGAACGACAACAATTGGTCTGTTACTGTAGATGGAAAGAAAGTAGACGTTGTGCTGGTTGGTGATTGCATGATCGGTGTCCCACTTACCAAGGGCAACCATCAGATCACATTCACCTATCACAATTCCAGTTTTACCATCGGTTTGATCATTTCCCTTTTGAGTTTTGCGATAGTCATCGCTCTTTGGGTGCTGTTCTACAAGCCTAAATTTGAATTTATCAAAAAATTATTCCGGAAAAAGCAATAAAACCGCAGGCGGTACCATGATCGGTACCGCCTGTTTCTATTCGTGCATCTGATTTGCCTTTAAAAAATAATCTGTAACTTCCTCCGGTGAAATCGACAAGCCACGAGCGTACCACCAGCGCACTGTACCGATAAAACTATCGATCACATGAGAAAGCCAATAATCCTCCGGAATCCCTCGTTTCGCTCCTTCTGCAAGTATATGCGGTTGGTGTTGCAATAACCTACCCAATTCATCACGGAAGCATTCCACAAACAGGCCATCACATTGCGCCGTTAATAATCGAAGAATCTGATGATCATTGATCCGCAAATGCCGAAATAAGTGCTCAAATACAGATTGCGGCGCTTCACATTGGAATAAATGCCTATGATCCTGCTGTGCATCATTCATAGCATCAAAAATATGGCAAAATAAATCTTGGCACAGGGCTTCTATCAATGCCTCCCGCGTCTCAAAATGGGCATAAAATGTGGCTCTGCCGACATCTGCACGCTCGATGATTTTGCTTACCGTGATGTGGTCTGATTTATTTTCTTGGAGCAATTCCGTAAAGGCACGAAATATAGCCTCCCGACTTTTTCTCTGTCTTCTGTCCATTCTATTCTCCATACACTTTTTGAAATCTGTTCCATAACATATAGTATCCAGAAAATAACTATTGCTATAGAACAAGTTGTTCAATAACATATCAATTATACAGTATTTCAATAAACCTGTCAATGGTGAGGAGGATATATGAAAACGCAAAAAACCATATTGATCGCTTTTGTACTAAACCTGTTATTTTCTGTCATGGAATTTATCGGCGGCTATTTCACACAAAGCGTTGCAATCACCTCGGATGCGCTTCACGATTTTGTGGATGCAATCACAATCGGCATTGCCTATTGCCTTGAAAGAATCAGCCACCGGCCAGCCAATAAAGAAAACACTTACGGTTTTATTCGTTACGGTGTAGTCGGCAGCGGGCTTACCACCCTGCTGTTAATCCTCGGCTCAGCTGTCATTATGTATCACGCAACGGAAAAACTATTGCATCCCGCAGATATCCACCATAACGGTATGATCTGGATGGCTGTTTTTGGTGTGGTGGTCAACGGATCTGCCGCCTATCTTACACGGGATCACGATTCATTAACCCAAAAATCTGTCAATCTACATATGCTGGAGGATGTATTGGGTTGGCTCGTATTACTGGTAGGCGCATGGATCATCAAGTTCACCGGTTGGAACATACTCGATCCAATTCTCTCTTTGGGAGTATCCCTGTTTATCCTCTATGAAGCATGCAAACATCTAAAGGATATCCTTAATATTTTATTGGATAAAACTCCTGCAGATATTCACCCGGATGAAATTAAGGCCGCAATTCTGATGGTTCCGGAGGTAGACGACGTGCAGCATCTGCACATCCGTAGTCTGGACGGTAAAATTCACTGTGCTACCGTGCATATCATCACCGATACGCCCGCAGTAAAACCTCAGGTACGTTCCATATTGGAATCCATGCACATCCAACATACAACCATTGAGATAGATCCCCCTGGTATGCAACTAAGCAGCCACGAACCCCAATACCACATCCATAGCCACCATCACAATTAAAAAAAGCTCCACTTTTTCAAGTGGAGCTTTGTGTTCGCATTACCTATCTTCCCGGGTAGGCCAAGTATTGTCCTGCCGTAGCAAGTGTCCAGTGGACACTTGCAGGCAGAGTTCGGTTGATGTAAAAAGAAAAGCTCCACTTTTTCAAGTGGAGCTTTGTGTTCGCATTACCTATCTTCCCGGGCAGTCGCCCGCCAAGTATTGTCGGCGTACATGAGCTTAACTTCTGTGTTCGGGATGGGAACAGGTGGACCCTCATGACAATCAACACGAACTCTATGGATGGCTTTTAACCATCATTTATATCAAAGCTTTTCAGCTGAGATAACTTGGTGACCCATACCGGATTCGAACCGATGTTAACGGCGTGAGAGGCCGCTGTCTTAACCACTTGACCAATGGGCC
>JAFYVL010000025.1 GCA_017549125.1 Oscillospiraceae bacterium
ACGAGTACCGGTATCTCGGAAGGTATAGTTCACATAGTCCTTAGTCCAGTTGCCGGAGGATGCACGGCGCAGAATCAGGCCAAAGGTCTTGTCCTTATTGCCATCAGCCTCAGCATCCAGCTTGTAATCAAAGCTGACGATACCCGCAGGGGTAATCTCCTCGCCATTGACATTGCTCAGGTACTTGGTGAAGCCAACACCGGCTTCGAAGGCTTGACCACGATAGACGATGGAACTCCAATTGAGGATGGTAGCAATGTCCCAACCGGTCATGGCATTTTCATTGGCCTTTACCATATCCTGGGTAGCAATCTTCTGCTCCTTGGTATACAGTTCCCACTGGGCATTGACGGTCTCCACAACCTGGCGCATGGTCAGGCTGTACTCGGAGCTGACGATCTTCTCGCCATTGATGGTGATGCTTGCGCAGGCATACAGATTGGTTTCGCCGTAGTTGGCAATGTCATAGTTGTTAACACGCAGAGTCACTTCGTTCTGGTAAGCTCTGGTGCGGCTGATTGCCTTGCCGCCTTCCAGCCACAGATCATAGCCCACAGACTCTACCAGAGCCAGAACGGTCTCGTCTGCATAGAACTCAGCCTTGTAGCCAACACCGGTGGTAGCAGGCGCCAGGCTCTGCTTGGTGATACCTGCATAGAATCTATGGAAGGTATAACCGTTGTCATCAGCGATGGCCACATAGCGATGTGCGTTATCTGCATTCTTGCAGTTTGTTGCCAGAGCGCAGGAAACGGTGCCGTTGATGCGGCCGCAAGCGGAGGCATCATAGGTATCATTGGCGCTATCCATGCCATAGAGCATGCCCTCGCCGGAGATGTTACCGGTCAAGGTCTTGCCGTTCAGGTCCAGGTACAGGTCGCTGTTGATCACGATATCCTCGGTCACATCGTCTTCCAGAACGATGCTGCCGGTCTCGTATGCTGCAACAGCCTCTGCCAGAGTGGTATACTCACCCAGCTTTTCGCCGTTTGCGTAGATAGAAGCAAAGGGCTTCAGGGTTACGGAAATATTGTCCAGATAGCCGCCCACATTGGTCCAGTCATAGACATCAAATACACCGTAGTCATCATACTCCAATGCAGTCATGTCAATTTCTACATGGACATAGCCGTCTTCCAGAATCTGGGTAGTCACATTGGCCGGCTCGTAACGAACACCGTCGTGAATGAAGGTGTACTCCACATAGCTGTTGGTCCAGTTGCCGCTGGAAGCGCGACGCAGGATCAGGGTCATCTTCTTGGTAGTGCCGATGGCCTCATCATCCAGCTTATAATCAAAGCTGAGAGTGCCGATAGGCGCAATGGTACCACCGTTAACATTGCTCAGATATCTGGAACCCAAACCAACACCGGCTTCGAAGCGCTCGCCACGGAATTCGGGCTCGGTGACCTCAGGCTCAGTAGTCTCAGGAACGGTGGTCTCGGGTTCGGTTTCCTCGGGGATCTCGGGGATCACGGGAGCATCCATGGAGACCTGTACATTATCAATATAGCCGTTTGCAGTAGTCCAACTATATACATCTAGGAATGCCAGGATCTCAGGAGCATTGTCACGGTTATCGTTATTGTTGGTGACATTCAGTGCTGCCACATCACAGGTGACCAGGATGTAGCCGTCAGCCAGCTTTTCGGTATAAATACCGGCATAGTCATAACGTTCGCCGTTGGCGTCAAAATAGAAGGTACCGTAATAGGGCACATGGCCGGGGCTTCTCAGCACGATGACCATCTGACCCTCGGAGGTCAGCTTGTACTCGAAGGTGACGGAGGCATAACCCGCGTCCTCGAAGTCCACATTCAAGCCCACGCCTGCCTCGAATGCCTGACCGCGGACGAAGTTCTCTGTGCCGGGCTCGATCTCGGTTGCGCCGTTGGCTGCAACATTCAGAGTCTCCAGCTTGGACAGCATTGCCACACGGCGGGTGTGGTGCAGATCAGCTGCATCGGTGTTGCCGTCGCCGTCGGGGTCAACAGTCTGACCGTCGTACACACCGGTAACGATCGCGCCATCATACAGGCCATCGGTGTAAGCGGACAGATCGGAGATTCCGTACTGGTTCTCCAGCATCCACATGTACTCATAGTCCTCGCTGCTCTCACGGATGGTTTCCAGACGCATAGAGCCGATAGGACCTTCGATACCGTAGTCAGAGCCGGGATAAACCAGGATCTGGTCGCCGGGGGTACCGGAGCCGTAGCCATTCCAATAATCGAACAAGGAGATGCCGTTGTCGGTGTACCGCCCCCAGTAATTGGTGCAGGAATACAGCATGCCGTCGAAGCCATAGTCATACATCATCCAGCTGATGGCACGATTGTTCACCAGGGGGCAGTTGTAATGGAAGGTGGGATAAGGTGCTACGGGGTGGCAGCAGCCGTACCACCAAACCTCTTCATCGTTTGCATACATGTCTCTCTGTTCCTGAGTCTGCATGTGGTGGAACTGAGGCGTATACATGACGCTGTTGTAGATAGAGGTCAAGGGTTCATGGTCAGAATAGTCGGCGCAGCCATCCATATAGAAGGTGTCGTCGTTGGGGTTCGGTCCGGTGACCATGTTCTTAATACCCAGGAAGCTTGCCTTCAATTCGGGATAAGCATCCAGCATGGGAGCCAGCTCGGTCTTGACATCGTCAAAAATGTCGATACAGACCTGCACCTCTGCATAGGAGGGTGCCTTAGAGCCGCCTGCGGGCTCGTCCACGCAGGTGAAATAGAAATATGCCTTCTCGAACAGGTCAATGTTATTGCCCGCATTGGCCAGTTCCAGATTCTTGTTGATCAGAGCGGACAGAGTGGTAACCAGAGATTCTCTGTTGACCACCTTACCGTCTGCGTAGTAGTACAGCAGGTAGCTGGAGATGGCAGGATCTGCTGCCTTTTCCACGATGGATTCCACCAGGGGCTGGGTCTCATACCAATCACCATAGGAGTTCCAGGGGGCAATACGCTTGCTGACCAGGTAGTCATAGTACAGGTCACCCAACTTCTTGCTCATGTCGCCTTCACCGGCTTCCAGCTGATCCCACCAAATACCCATGGAGGTGGTCATATGCACTTCCTCAGGCAGGGTCACATCATAAATGCGGATGGAAACGGGTATCTGCATAGCTGTGCCGTTGACGGTCAGCGTAGCAGAGCCTGTGTAGGTGCCGGGAGCGGCATCGCCCACATTCAGATTCACCCAAATGCCCTGGTTGTTACCGGAAACAATGGTGTTCTCCCCTGCTTCGATGGCCTCTGCCTGGGGGATCAATGCATCGGGATATACGCCATCCCATGCCTTATTACCCTCACGGGGATGGAACACATCCTCAATGTACTTCTTATTCAAGAACCAGGAATCCAGGGTCTCGAAATCGCCGAAATCGGGAGAGTTGCCGCTGCCGGAAACGGTGACATAGTGCTGGGTGTACACCTCAAAGGCAGAAGCGGGAATGATATTTCCCTTCTCGTTGAACAGATGATTCATGGTCAGTTCAAAAGAATCGACCTTAAAGCTGGGAGTCAGGATCATTTGTGCAGACTCCACTTCGTTTCTGGCGCTTTCAAAGGTCAAAGCGCTGAAACGGTTGGGAACGGTTCCCGTTAATTGAACGGTTTCTGTGTTATAGGGGTACGCGATGCTCAGCCCTTCAATGGCCGTGGGTAGATCACTACTTGCCACCTGTGCTTCGCTGGCCAATGCGGAAATGGGCAGCAATCCCAAAACCATGACCAATGCCAGCACCAATGACAAAACTTTTGTCAAGTTCTTTTGCATTTTGGTTTCCTCCTAATTTAATTTATATCTATCGGCTATTTGCCGATAAATTACAGATTTGCCACAGTAACACAGGGATATTTCATCACCTGCTGGACAGTTTCCATGCCTGCCTTACGGCAATCCCACAGAGTTTCCGCGTAAATGGCCACAGGCAGATAGATCTTGCTTTCAAACATGGCATCCTCAATGACGCACTGGACATTCATGTAAGACTTATCCTTCAACAGAGACTGCACCATCAGGCGCACATTCTCCACATGGCGAATCCAGTTGGTCTGACGGAACTTCCAAATACGATTCTGTGTATAGGTGCGTTCTTTCACCACACGGTCTGTGCGCTGACCGATGATCAGACCGGGCTTTTGATGGAAGAAGGTCGTCCAATCTAGACCGATCATACCCTTCAAAACTGCACCAAACTTGTCATCCTTGCCACGCAGAACGGTGATTTTCTCCACAAAGGCACGGGTAGCCTCCAAATCGCCGGGAGCGCCATCGTCACCCACATCACCGAACTCGCCCTCAAAGGGGAAGCAGCCGCAGTTTTCCCAGACGATATATACCCGGGGGTCAACCTTAGCAATGTACTCGGTATGATCCTTTACAGACCATGCGTGCAAACCAAACTGGATATGCAGGTCGGGATACTTTGCAAGCAAAGCACCAGCAGTGTCATTTACCAGATCCACCACGGTCTCTGCGATCAGCTTTTCACCGATATAGGCGGTCTGCAGCTCCGTAAAGGACTGGAAGTAGATGCCGTCGCAATTGGAATTGGCATATTCCCGGTCGTACTTGGCAACGATATCGTCACGCAGCTGCTTCAAGGATGCATCGTCCAGCTTGGCAGAGACATTACAATCCGTACCCCAGCCCCAGGCAAAGCCCCAAATCAGCTTGATGCCCAGTTCGTGGGCATAATTTACGATATCCTCTGCATTGATGGGTGCATAGTCATTCCAGATCACCAGTTCGTTCAGCTTCAGCATAAACATGTTGTCCATGAAGCTACGATAATCATAGATGGTATGACCCCAGGTCCAAATGCCGCGCTCCTCTACCTCAGGTGCAGTAATCTGAGACCATGCAGGCAATTTCTCGTGGAATGCGGTATCAAAGTAATCCACTACCATGCAGTTGGTATAGCGGTTACATTTGTAGACCTCATAACCGCAATACTGATTGCAGAAATCCACGCAACCGTATACCGTACCCCGAACATCAAAGCCCGCGATCACTACCAGTTGCTTCTCCGAATTCCAGGGACTATCGGTGATCAATGCGCTGTAGCCCTGACGCTTGGTGCAGGGGGTAATCAACTTCCGGTCGATCAGCTTGGCAACCATTTCGCTTTGGTTTTGACCAATCAGAATCACATTGCTCGTTTCCAGAACTTCCTGTTCCACATTGTCCATGGTAAATACGGACAGGTAGTCCTTATAATGATCGGATACGGTTTTGTATACCAGATCCACACCCTTACGCACAAGGCCGCTATAGCATTCCGCCACAATGACCCAGCGATTGGGATTTTCAATGTATCGACTCATTTCTAATTCTCCTTAGTTTAAGAATGCATTCATATTGCCGGTTTCGTCCAGCAATGCCATGATGATATACATTCTGGGAATATGGAACGGGCCTTTAAAGATATTGCCCTTAAGGGTGGTAGAGGGAGTATTGTCGTAATGCAAATAGCCGTACCACTCGCCATATTCCTGATCTACGAAATAGCTTTCGCAGTAGCTTTCCAGCTTCTTATACAGATCGTTGTACTTTTCCTCGCCGGAAATCTGGTATGCCATCCGGGCGGCAATCATGGTCTCACACTGAGGCCACCACAGCTTCATATCCCATTCTAGCTGTACGGGAGGTTCTCCGTTCAGATCGGTGAAGGAAATGATACCGCCGTGCTTCTCATCCCAGCCCAAAGGCAAGGTGATGTCAATGATGTGCTTGCCTTGTTCAATCACCTTAGGATCGTTCATGAGAACACCCTGCGCCATAATGAACCAGGCGGCCTCCATGGAGTGACCGGGGTTGACGATTCTGCCATTGGGAGAATCCACAGCCTGTCCTTCCCTGTTGACACTTTCCAGCAATGCCTTTTCTGTCAGGAAGCCACCTTCCAGAATCTCCTTCAGGAAGCCTGCCGCCAGAGTTGCATACTTGTCCTTGACCTCTGCATTCATGCTCTGCATCACCTGGGCGGTTGCCAGCATGATCATCACAGGAGACAGACCCTTCATGGGGTAGTTCTCTGTGTGGAATTTGGGAGTATTGGCAATTTCACCCTTATAGCACTTGTATGCCACATCGAAATAGGTCTCTGCCAGCTCCAGTGCCGTCAAATCACCGGTGGCCTTGTAATACTCTGCACAGCCGATGGCAGCAAAGGTCTCAGAGAAATAGTATCTTCTCTTTTGCAGCTGACGACCGTCAGCGGTGACGGTAAAGTACATTCTGCCGTCGGTGTCCGTACACTTGGGCAGGAACTCATAAATGCACTTGGCTGCCTTCAAGTATTCTTCGTTCTTTTCGATGGTGTTGTAGGCCTTGGTCAGCACCCACAGGGTTCTGCCTTGGAACCAAACACTCTTTTCCCTGCCGTAGATCTTTCCCTGGCGGTCTAAGCAGGTGTAGATACCGCCATTTTCATAGTCAATGGCATTTTCCAGCCAGAAAGGCAGAATTTTGCCCACTAAATCTGCTCTATAATTCATTCTTGTTCCTCGTTATTTCATTTGAAAATCCAGCTCTACAAATCTGTGATTTTCAGCAGATTCTTTTGCCTTTAAGCACATATAGGCACTCAGCAAGCCTTGCTCGAGGGGTGTTTTGGAGGTTTCTGTACCCTGCATCACACCGATAAAGTTATTGATCAGCTTGATGTCACCACCGCCGTGGAAGGCAATGGTTTCCACCTTGCAGCGAAGCTCACCGGTTTCGTAATGCTTGCGGACAATGATCTCGCTGGTCTCCCAATCGAATTCCACCACACCGCCTTCGCCTGCAATAATTGCGCCACGCTTAGCCGCATGCTTATTACGGGTGAAGAAGTTCTGGGTATAGACCACGTGCATACCGGACTCATAGCGGACAATCACCGTACCGCTGTCCTCGTTGCCAGTATCTTCTGCATAACAGCAGTATTCACCATGGCTGTAGTCACCTCTGACCTTGATGGTCTGATAAGGGCCTTCCCCACAGGTCATCTTCTCCGGGCAATCCTCACATTTCAGACCTGCAGGCTTATCTCCCTTCATGATCTGCTTGGAAGTCATGGCGCAGATCTCCACAGGCTTCTGCTCCACAATGTGGTTGATGTAATCCAAATCGTGGGTAGCCTTCTGCAAGAACAAACCGCCGGTCAAAGAATCGTCTCTGTACCAGTTGTGGTAGTAATCGCCACCGTAGGTGGGATAGTTAAAAGCTGCCACATGCTGGATAGGTCCAATGTCCATACGCTGAATCAGGTCTTTTACCTTATCCACCATGGCGGTAATGCGCAAGGGGAAAGATACCACCACTTCGCTTTCAGCCTTCTGACCTGCCGCTTTCAGTTTTTCCAGCTGTTCATAGTTGATGGAAACAGGCTTTTCCAGGAACAGCGGAATCTTCCGTTCCAACACCTTGATGGCCAGATCTGTGTGCAGATTGCAGCGAGTGCCGATCATCACACCGTCCAGCTTCTCATTGTCCATCATTTCTTCTGCATCGGTATAGAAATGGGTATTGGAAAAATCGATCTGCTGTTCGGTCAATGTTTTTTCCAAATCCTCTTTGCCTTTCGGATCGCAAATGGCGGTCAGATTGATCTTCACGCCTAAATCGTTCTTATAGAGTCCGGAAAAGATCATACCTACACGGAGTCCATAGCCGATAACACCAATATTTAACTCTCTCATCGTTGCCTCCAAATATGGGGAAAAAGGCGAACAATTCACGGGTATATCATTGTCCGCCTTTATTGAATTATCGTCCCTTATTCTGCATCGAGGGCATCCTCGGTCAAATTACTCTTTTTCAAACGCTCCGGAATGGTCTTTACAATGTCTGCAGCAAACTTGACCAGCTTTGTACCAACCTTTTGGGCAGGCACTTCGTTCAGCAGCTGGATGTTCATAATATGACCATCTACCGTAGTCCAGGAGAACACATCGAATACACCGATGGTTTCCGGAGCCTGATCCCGGTTGTCAGTAATGCCGGAACGGTTCAATTCATCCAGGATCATGGTCACACGGATATAGCCGTTATCCAGCTTTTCACAGGTGATGCCGGTTTGGTAAGTCCATACCAAACCATTGGCATCAAAGGTGAAATCGCCATAGTACTTAGACCAGTTGGGATCACGGAGGATCACGTGCATTTCACCGGCAGATGCCAGCTTATAATCAAACACGACTGCCTTATAAGCACTGGGTGTGACCTCCACAAAGCATTCATTTCCTGCGGTAAAGTACAGTTCGGGCAACTGTTCTTCAGGTGTTTTTTTGGTATACTGAACATTGTCAATATAGCCGCTGGCGGTGGTAAATCCACCAAAAATATCCAGAACACCAACCGTTGCAGGTGCCATATCCAGATTATCCGCACAACCGGTACGGTTCAATTCATCCAGCTTCAGTGTCACACGGATATAACCGTCAGACAGCTTCTGGCACGTGATACCGGTCTGGGCCGCCCAGACAAGACCATCGGCATTAAAAGTGAAATCACCGTAGTACTTTGTCCACTCCGGGTTTCTCAGAATCACGCTCATGTCACCGGCAGAAGTCAGCTTGTACTCGAAGCTGATGGTATCGTAGGCAGCCCCATCAAAGGTGATGGTGGTGCCGGTACCGGCAGTAAAGGCAGTGCCACGGAACTGAGGCTCTGTAGGCTCAGAGGGTTCGGTGGGCTCAGAAGGCTCTACGGGCACATCCGGTGTCTCGGGCTTTTCGGTGAGCAACTGGATGTTGGTCAGATGACCGTTGACAGTTGTCCAGCTAAATACATCGATCACACCGATGGTATCGGGTGCTTGATCCCGGTTATCTGCAATGCCGGAGCGATTCAGTTCATCCAGGATCATGGTCACACGGATGTAGCCGTTGTCCAACTTCTGGCATGTGATACCGGTCTGGTAGGAATAAACCAGGCCATTGGTATCGAAGGTGAAATCTCCGAAGTACTTAGACCAGTTGGGATCACGGAGGATCAAGTGCATCTCACCGTTGCGCTCCAGCTGATAGTCAAATACGATTGCCTCGTAATCAGCAGGGGTGACCTCGATAAAGCTTTCTGTACCAGCCACGAAGTTCAGCTCCAGCACAGGGTCAGCAGGTTCGCTGGGTGTGGTAGGCTCTGTTTCGGGTTCAGAAGGCTCGGTAGGCTCAGAAGGTTCTACAGGCACATCCGGCGTCTCGGGCTTTTCGGTGAACAGCTGGATATTGGTCAGATGACCGTTGACAGTTGTCCAGCTAAATACATCGATCACACCGATGGTTTCCGGTGCTTGGTCACGGTTATCGGCAATGCCGGAACGGTTCAATTCATCCATGATCATAGTCACACGGATATAGCCATTGTCCAGTTTTTCACAGGTGATACCCGTCTGAGCGGAATAGACCAGACCATTGGTATCGAAGGTGAAATCACCGAAGTACTTAGACCAGTTGGGATCACGGAGGATCAGATGCATCTCACCGCTGCGCTCCAGCTGATAGTCAAATACGATAGCCTCATAATCATCCGCAGGAACCTCGATAAAGCTTTCCGTTCCTGCCACAAAGTTCAGTTCCAGAACAGGATCGGTGGGCTCAGAGGGATCGGTGGGCTCGGTAGGCTCAGAAGGCTCTACAGGCACATCGGGCTCACTGGTCAGAAGCTGAATATTCTGCACCGTACCATTGGCAGTGGTCCAATTAAAGATATCGAACACACCGATGGTTTCGGGGGCTTGATCCCGGTTATCTGCCAAACCGGAACGGTTCAGCGCATCCAGAATCATAGTAACCTTCACAAAGCCGTTATCCTGCTTCTCGCAGGTGATGCCAGTCTGAGCGGAATAAACCAAGCCCTCTGCATTGAAGGCGAAGTCGCCATAATACTTTGCCCACTGGGGATCACGGAGGATCAAGTACATCTCACCCTCAGTTTCCAGCTTATACTCAAAGGTAATCGCCTCATAGTCGCCAGCCTGCAGTTCCAGATAGCCGCCCTGGCCTGCTGCGAAGTCCAGCACATCTACCGGTTTGGGCAAGTCGGGCTCAACGGGTTCATTGGGCTTGCCGTCATCCAAAACGGTTACGATATTGTCCACATAGCCATTGGCGGTGGTCCAACTGAAGATATCGAACACACCGATGGTTTTGGGGGCTTGATCACGGTTATCCGCAGTGCCGGAACGATTCAATTCATCCAGCATCATGGTGACATGAATATAGCCGTCGTCCAACTTCTGGCAAGTGATACCGGTCTGAGCGGAATAGACCAGACCATTGGCATCAAAGGCAAAGTCGCCATAGTACTTTGCCCACTGGGGATCACGGAGGATCAGATACATCTGTCCCTCAGTTACCAACTTGTAGTCAAAGCTGATGCTCTCATAATCACCGGCTTCAATGGCGATGGAGGTATTCTCCCCTGCCATAAACGCCTGACCACGAGGGCCTTCCGGCAGTACATTGGCAGACAGCTTCAGATTATCCAGCCAGAAGCGGTTGTTCTTAGCAGGCTTGAAGCTATCATCAAAGTTGAAGCAGAACATAATACCGGTGACCTGCTTCAGATTTGCGTCAGCAAAGTCTTTCATACGCAGCTGAATGGTCTGCCATGCATCGCCTACAAAATCCTTACCCACAATGCTGACCTGCTGCACACCGTTGCGATCCAGGTAATACAGCTTTGCGCCCAACCACTTATGGGCATCCAGGGACTTCACATCCACGGACAGGGTGTTATATGCGCTCAGATCCACAGGTGTGACAAATCTCACACCCACCTCAGGCCAACCAACAGGATGCTGTGCCCATGCATAGATGGCATCGGCGCTACCATTGGTCTGGCCGGTAGTCACCTCTGCGCCGGAGCGGCCGGTAAAGCCGTTGGCGGTAAAGATGCCGGAAGCGAACACATCGTTGGGATTTAAGTCGGTCTTGTATTCCTCGTTGGGATAATGCATCAACCCATCCACATACACGGTGTAACCGGCAGGAATCAAGATGCTGATACGGATGATATTGCTGCTGTTACCCTCCAGATAACCACGGAACAGGCCGGTAGGAATGGTACCTAAGTACCAACCGTTACCTACAGAGGTAAAGATGAAATCAACATCATTACAGTATTTCCAGTTCTTGTTGTACAACCGCATGGATGCACTGGGTGTCTGCTTGCCGAAATAGAAGTAAGCCTTGACAACACCCTTGGTCATGTTGGGCAGAGCCTTCATAGTGCCCTCTGCCACAGCAGCTTCCGTAGACCAGGTTGCAATACCGGTCTCGTTATGGGGTGCGGAGATCTCCATGGAGCGCACACTGCCGTCCGCCTTCTTGTGATCCATATCGAACTTAATACCCAAGGACTTACACATACCGGAGTCAGTGGGCAGGTTGATCCAGTCCTTATCTGCGGACTCATGGGTCTTTACGGCATCCTTGTAATCAAAGATCGCTGTGTCGATCCAAACCTTGGAGGATTTGGTGATACCGGAGAAGGTAAAGCGAATACGAATAATGTCGTTATTACGCTCGGTGTTGAAATCGAAGTCGTACACATCCAATGTACCTTGATACCAACCATCGCCCACAGGGGTCATGGTCATGGGCAGCACATTGGAGAATTTCCAATCGTTATTGTGTTTCTTAACCAAGTCCACATTCACTTCAGGGTTGGCATTTTCAAACTTGAAGTATGCCGTCAGCGTACCACCTGTCATATCCGGCAGTTCCGGCAGATAAGTCGTACCCTGCATCAGTTCGGGACTCAAAACCACGAAGGGACTGGTTACGCCCTTGTCGGTTTCAAAGGTGGCATGTAAGGAACAGGTGCTGTCATCGCCCATCATCTCGTCATAGACATACATGGTATATGCGCCCTGCCAGCCGGTGTCCTGTGCCATGTTCTCCCAGCCCTGCTCCAAGGTTTCGTTGGACTTTTCATAGGTGTTGTCGATCTCCGGGTACATGGAGGAAGGTACAACGTCCAGGTTGTCCAAATAGAAATCAAACTTATAAGCAGTGGTCAGGCTATAGCCGCAATAGCGGAACTTCAAAGACAGAGATTCGGTGCTGTACTGGTCGGTGACCAGCTTGTGGGTGGTACCCATCTTCCGCAGAGGGAAGAACAGCTGTGTCCACTCACCTGCTTTTGCATACTGTCTGCGGTAGCCATCCTCCAGCGTCCAGTCCAGCATCACAGGGAAGGTGGAATCGTTTACGATCAGCTGGAACTCAATATCCTGATCCATGGGGTTATAGACCCAGAAGGTCACGATGGAATCATTCCAGATCTGATCTGTAAAATGCTTCTGTGCAGCTGCATCAGACAGGATCATGAAGGTATTGCCCCACTCATGGGCATCTACCGAGTCGAACATCACATGCAAGGATGTGGCAGAATTGTCACCTTGGATGTACTGCTTGTCAATATTCACGGCCTTACTGATACCGGTATCCGCATAACCCAGAACACCTGTGGACTTATACAAATCATCCAAAGGATCTGCACGGACGGTCGTACCGATAGAAACGGTCTTGGAGTTGGTCTCGCTGCCTCTCTTGGCATGGATGGTTACCAGGGTGTTGGCAAAGGTAACCGGGGTATAGTATAGGTCATTTACCTCCAGTTCGTATTCCTGGAAGGAAAATGCACCGGTAGTGGCATCCTGTGTGACTTCCACATAGGATGCTGTAGCGGAATACGTTACCCCATCCTCCATCAAAATGATCTCACGAAGATCAAATTCTTCATTGAGGTATGCCTTAGGCAAAACTTTGATGGTTTTTACCACGAGAGGATCGCCAGTTGTGACACTTTTTTCCTCGCCGCAGCCTGTGAAGGCTAAAAGCAGGATCAGTGCCAGAACAATCAGAATATTTCTTCTGGTTGTCTTTCTCATAGCTTTTTATCCTCCTTACACCGACATTAGCCCTTCAAGCCGCCGGTGGTCATGTTTTTCATAATAGTCTCCTGGAATGCCACAAAAATTGCCAATGTGGGGATCATGGAAACCACGATCACCGCAAAGTACAAAGGCATACCAAAGAACCTTGCTTGGTTTTGCAGCGCATAGATCATGTAACCCAAAGAAGGCCACTCATCCATGTACATAACAGTGTCCATATATTCGCCCCAGGCAGAGATGAAGTTCACCACGAACAGAGCGGACATAATAGGCTTGATCATGGGAAGCATGATCCGCCAGAACACCTGAAAATGGGATGCGCCATCCATAAAGGCAGCTTCTGCATAGCTCCAGCTCAGACTCTTCCAACCGGAATACTGCATCAAAAAGCCGAAGCCAATACCGCTACACCAGGAGGTCCAAATGAGCCAGGGCTTATTCGCCATCTGCAGTTCATTATGGATCAGATTGTAGGATGTTGCGGTAGCGCCCAGCACAGGAATGATCATGATGGTCACCACAAAGGCATATACCCAGTTCAGCCATCTATGATGGTCTGCGTATTTACAGACCACATAGGATGTACAAGCACTGAAGAAAATACCCAGGGACACCGTACCCACGCTGCGCCAAACGGTATTGAAGATAGCAAAGGGGATCGAAACGGTCATGGACTGTTCATCAAAAATATTGACATAGTTACTCCATTCCATTTCAGAAAATGCCGGGAACTTAAACGCATCTTCGTTATAGGATCTGGCATCCTTTAAGGAGTTATATGCTGTCCAGATCATGGGCATGATCAAGGTCAATGCATAAGCCAGGAACACCACGAAGAACGAGTACAGAATAATCTTTTCTGTCCGTGTGCGAAGATTCACACCGGAGGGTTTAGATCTTAAACTCATTTTCTTCTCCCCCTCCTTAATACTCGATGTTCTTGCTGACACGGTCGCACAGCTTCTTCACACCAAAGACCAGAGGTACATTGACCAAGGTGAAGATCAGACCTACAGCAGCAGGATAGCAGAAGGTATCTTCCACACGGATGGTGTAGTTGGCATTCAAGGTATATCTTAGGATGTAGTAGCCAACATTGTAGCAAGCCGTATTCTCGGGACACAGCAGCAACACCAAGCTGGCATTGCTGAAAATACCGACCATGGAGAAAACGATCATGGTGGTCACGGTGGGCCAGATGAGGGGCAGGATGATGCTGAAGAATTCCCGGAAGAAGCCTACACCGTCAATACGGGCAGACTCAAAGATCTCCTGGGGTACGCGGTTCATAGCACCGGTGAACATGATCATATTCACGCCCACACCCGTCCACAGAACGAAAATCACCACCATGAGCATACTGGTATCCGGCGCATTCAGGAAGCCGGCAAAGCGGGTCATATCATCAATGGGAATATGTAATGCATCCAGCAGCTTCTCAATGGGGCCACCGGTCATGAGCAGACTCTTGAAGATCTGAGACATGACGGTAGTACCCAGGATCGCAGGCAGATAAAACAGCACACGGAATGCCTTATAGCCCGGGATCTTTTTAAACAGAATATAAGAGATAAACAATACGATGGGCAAACTGATCACTGTGCTGACCACAAAGAGGATCAAGCTGTTATCGATCATTTTCCACATCTGGGGACCTGTTACATCGCTGGCCAATTCATCGAAGAATCGCTCAAAGTTATACAGGGTAAAGCCTTCAATGGAAGGCACTTCAAAGGCGATGGTAATGGAACGGAAGTTGGGCCAAAGCCAAAACACCAGAAAATTCACGAAAGGAATTGCCAGCATGGCCAGAATAAACCAGGTTTCTTTCCGATGGGCTTTGGAACTGTATCCCTTTTTCAAGGCATTACGAGGTTTTGCCATCTTACAAGCCTCCTAGCTGATTACTTAATATAAGCGACCCAAGTGCTCCAGTTCTTCTTAGCGTAGTCCAGCTCGATCTCGTACAGGTAATCGGGAGTCATCACACCGGTGGAATCCATGATCATGTTCTTAAATGTCATGGGATAAGAAGTAGTGGGGTGATTGAAGCAGAGCATGTTAGAGTTGGAACGCAGGATGGACAAGCTGTTATCCATGGAGATATACAGACCCTCGCCCAGGTCGATGTTGGCCATAACGGACTTCATGTAGGGAGTCTCCTTCTCGAAGCTGTAGTCAGCACACTCATAGCAGTTGACCTTGTAGCCTTCGTTACGGATGATGCGCTGTGCATCCTCAGAGCACATAAAGCGAGCAAACAGAACAGCCACATCACGGCCATTTGCGTAGGCAGGAATTGCCATGCCGGTACGAACCTTTGCCTCACCGCCGCCGTAGATGTTACGAGCCTCACGGATACGAGCAGTCTCTGCTGCATCCAGTCCGGAAATAGCAGCCATGATCTCAGCATCGGTCTTGTTCTCATCGATCATCTTAACAGCATTGCTCAGCTCTGCGTCGGTAATACCGCACTCCTCACCGATTACAGACAGAATGGGAGTGTTCAGCATCACGCACTGTGCAGCTTCCTGATAATACTGATCCTTCATCTGGTACAACAGCCAGTCGCCAACGATCATGAAGCCAGCCTTGCCGGTCAGCAGCTGGTGCTGTGCAGCCATGTGATCCATAGAAGCAGAGCCGTTGGTAGAGAACGCAGGCTTCATAATGGGAGCCATAGCCTTGAATGCTTCCAGGATGCCCTGGTCCTCATAGATCTTCCAGCCGTCGCTCTTGATTTCTTCCAAGGTAGCATCGGTGGAGGGCTTGGTTTCCACAAAGTTCAGGAAATCCTGATAACCGGTGTACTGGGCAAACAGTTCATAGAACAGGTATGCCAGGTAGCCGGAGCAGTTGCCGCCTGCCCATGCGTATGCATAGACACCGGTCTTCTTGGAGGTCTCCGCGATCTTCTCGCTCATGGCGATCAGTTCATTGGTGGTACGGGGCAGGTTGTCCACACCGTAGCCGTACTGCTCGGTAACAGAGGGGTTCACAATGATACCAACAGACCACAGATCCATGCCGGTGGGCAGCACGTACACGCCGCCGTGGAAACGCTCGTCCTTACCGTTGTAGTAAACATAGTCCTTGTTCATCATGTAGCGGTCAGCCACAGTCTTGGTCTCTTCCTGCTTGTTCAAACCGATGGCAGGCTTGTTCCAAACATAGTCGGTCATATCCAGCAGAACTGCGCCTTCGCCACGCATGGTCTTATCGGAAGCTTCCAGCAAGGTTTCCAGATTGGATGCGTCCAGATACAGGTCCACATCGTTTCTCTCAGCGCCCTTACCGATTTCCAGGGCAGCATTGTTTTCGTTGGCCATGGAGATCTTCAGTTCTACCTTGTAGCCTTCCTCGGCATACATCTTGTTGAACTCGTCAGCCAGGGTCTCCAGCCACTCGTGGCCGTAGCCTACGGAGTTGTAAGCAACCACTGCAGTGTTGACCTGCTTCACAGAGCCGTCCTCGTTGTACTCGACCTTGATCTTATCGCCGCCGCAGCCGGCAAATACGCTCATAACCATCAGAGCAGCCAGCGTAAAGGACAGGATCTTCTTCATGATTTTCATAATGTTTCCTCCATTTTTATATGTTGTGGTTGGGACAGATGAACCGAACCCTACCATTTCTTAACCTTCCAGCAAGGTGTCGATGGCACCGTCTGCATCGGTGGTAAACTGTGCCAGCACTTCCAAAACCGTAGCACGCTGCTGGGCAAAGCCCTCAGCATTGTCACGCTCAGGAATGACACCTTCATACAAATCGGCATAGAGCCATGCCATCAATTCCGCAGGATCATAGTCCGTGCCATTTGCCTCGTTGTAGGCCAGGATATGATTCTTAATCATCAGCAGGCACTCATAATCTTCGATACTCTCACGAATGTTCTCCAAACGCAGCGTGGAGATGGGGCCCTGGATACCATACTGAGCACCGGGATAGCACAGAACGCCATCGCCTACCGCATCCAAGTAGTCCACGGGGATTTCCCAGATGTTTTCAGAGGTATGATAGTTAATGCTCCAATAGATCATTCCTTCCACACCGTAGTCGAACATCATCCAGCAGATGGTTCGAGTGTTCAGCAGGTCGTCGTCCAGGTGGAAGTTAATAAAGGGATTACGAGGCTGCTCACAGGTGTACCACCAAGTGTTCTCACTATTAACACGGTCGGTGCTTGCACGGCGATCTGCCAATTCCTGACGCTGTGCCTCGGTATGCCAGGTGGACGCCTGACCACACCAGGTCTGCACACCACCCACAGTATCCGAACCGATCAGATCTTCGCTGAATGCGGAAGTAACCAAGTGCTGAACACCCAGGCAGGACGCATACAGGTCGGGGTACTTATCTTTGAAGTAGGTATTTGCCACCTCGTATTTACATTCGGTAATAATCAGGTCGCAATCACGAACCACCTGGATCTTATCACCACTGGGCTCATCCACGATACCGCCCAGGTAATAGAAGGCCTTGTCAAACAGGTCGATGGTCTCATTACCGGCCTCGCGCAGCTCGATATTCTTTTCTGCCATCATAGTCAGCAGCTTCTTGACACCCTCGCGGCTGACAATCGAACCCAGTTCATAAGTTTCAATGGCATAAGGCAGTGCGTAAGTAGAGATCATGGGATTGACCGCTGCTTCCTCGCCCAGCCACTGCACATAAGCTTCGTACTCTGTGCCCAGGTTCCACTTGGTGGGAGTTGCCTTCATGGGAGAGATACGCTTGCTCAGCAGGAAGTCATAATAGGCCTCTGCCAATTCTGCAGTATAATAGCCTTCGCTGAGAGGAATGTAGTCATACCAGATACCAATGGATGTTTTTACATTGTTCTTGGCAGGCATGTCTGCATCATAAACCATCAGCTCGATGGGAACGCTGTACTTCACACCGTCCACGTCCAACTCACCGGTACCGGTATACAGACCGGCAGCCTGGTCAGCAGGCACGCTGGCCTCCACCCAAATGGATTGGTTCTGTCCTGCGGCGATGTAGTTGTGCTTAAGCTGCTTGAAATTCTCAAAGGGCACCAGCGCATCGGGATAGTAGCCATAGTAGGCATCTGCCATGTAGGACTCCAGAATTTCCACATACCATGCCGCATACAAAGCAATGTTCTCTGCCTTAAAAACATCACCATTGGCATTTTTCAAATCTCCAACCTGGAAATCATAACTCAGAACATTGTTGGAAGGAGTAATCATCAACTGAACAGTTTCCACATCGTTGCGAATGGCATTCATACGCAATGTGGAATCACGCTCAGCAATCAGTTCCGGGTAGGCCAGATCCTTCATATGATTCTCCGTATTGTACGCATACCACAGTTGTACATCATTCTTTGAATCGGATTTTGCCGCTTCTTTTTCGCTCTTACATCCCGCAAACACAGAAAGTGACAATGCAAGGGTAAGTACCAGGGATACGGCGCGCTTCATATACTTTCTCATAGGCTCCTCCTTGATTGTTTTCCGGCATGGCAGACTACCGGAGATTATCGCACTTTAATAATAAAATATTATGCTTGTATTGCAAGCCATATATTGCCGTGAATATGGACATTTTTTATCATTTGCCTAATAATTTTAATTTTTTGGATTTTTGTGCATATTTTACTATAATTTGGATGTGTCATCCGGATTATTTAACCTTTATAACATTCATCAATTGGATATATTTTCTAAATTTACAGTTTTTTTGATTTTGGTACTTGAAAAACAGGAAATAATTTGATATGCTGTTTTCATGAAATTCGCCAAAACTACGGCGGATATACTCCAAAAGGAGGAACGATCCCATGGATGCCCCAAACTCTTTTGAAAATCCTTCTCCGTTACGAGAAAAATACATCCCCTGCGCCATGGTTCCGCTGGTATACGGCACAGTGCCTCCCCATTTCCACGATGCCATTGAGATCATTTTTACCACAGAAGGTTACGGCACCACCATCTGTAATGGTGTTGAATACCGCCAGGTCCCCGGCAGCGCTTTTTTTGCTTCCAGCAACGAAATCCACTACTGCTTAGATCGTACAGAGGATATTGCAGGATTTGTTATTGATATTGAACCCAGTGCCATTTACGGCACAAAATTACCTTTTGACCAAATGACCCCCATTTCTCATCTCTGGAAAGATCCCCAAATGCAGGATCGGTTATGGGATATCGTGCGCTTTCTGATGAAGCACCACGAAACGCTGAATTCTACGGTAAAAACCGCTCTGACCTCTGCCCTGGTCAATATGCTGCTGGAGCATATTGAATTTCAGAAAATCACCGCACCCAGCACAACGGTAAAAAACATCATCGACTACTGCCAGGCCCATTGCACAGAGCCCCTTTCATTGGATATCCTGTCTCAGGAATTGTCTCTGAGCGTGAGCCACATCAGCCGTATATTCTCCAATAAGCTGAAGATCAGTTTTTCGGACTATATCAACAGCCTCCGTTTAAGCCACGCCATCAACCTGCTGGATACCAGCGATTTGACTATCACCAAGGTAGCCACCTATTCCGGATTTCCTACCATTCGTACATTTAACCGGATCTTTACAGAGCAATACGGTGTTACCCCCTCTCAATATCGAAAGAAACAAAAATAAAAATCAGACCGCTGTGAGATTCGTTCACAGCGGTCTGTTTTATTATGATCTTATGCCAATGCGACAAGTGCTTCCTTACGGAAGATATCGTAATCCTCCTGGGTAGCGGTGGAGATCTGGTTGAAGGTCACGATGGTTCTGCCCTCAGCGTCATAGAAATGGGTCACATCGGGATCGGCCACTACCTTTGTGAGCAGCTTTTCACGAATCTCGTTTAGGCCCTTTTCTTCCAGCTGGCGCAGGATCTCGTAGTTCTCAATGCCCCGGCGCAAGGCATAATAACGCAGGGTCAGTTCCGGTTTGCCGTCCAGAGCAGGATACACCATATTGGTATCACCGGCCGCCCACTTGGGATAACGAATATCTCTTCTGGGGTCTGCAGGCCAAATGGTGTAATTCCAGCGCAGGAAGCCTTCCATGCCAAAATACTGGGCTGCAGCCGGCAGATACAGGGTTTCCATCAGGTCACTACGCAAGAACATATTGGGCAGATCGGGATTACAGCACACATAGCAGGTGAAGCAGTGATCCTTATCCTCCCGATATAGCCGCTTCCACTCCTCCAGCGCCAAAGGCAGACCGTGGAATACGATGCAGAAATCACTGATGATATCCTGGAAGGCATCAAAGAATTTCTTCTCATAGAAGCAGGCCTTGAATTTAAACAGGGGTGCGATCTCATGAATCACTTCCAGGGTATTCCGCAGAACATCGTAGTACCAGGGTTCGTCGGCAATCACACGGACTTTATCGATCCAGCCCTTTTCCACAAAATGATCCTGCAGACTGCGGATATAATGCTTCAGATCCTCCGCCTTCTGCATATAGCGGTAACGACCGTCGGTATCCTTATAGCGGACACGGATGGCATCGGGCATTTCGGTAAAATTGCCGTAGCCATGCTCGGGGCTGTTCCAGTTACCAATGAGGCCAAAGACCTCGATTTTACGGTCAATGCCATAGCGAAAGCACATTTCGATATAACGATCCATAATGGAATAGTCATAGACAAAGCCATTTTCGGTCTTTTCCACAGGGATCATGGAATACTGGAACATATTGGCCTTTACAGGCTCTAAGAAGCAGCGCTGACCGCTCCAGGGGATCTGGCTGGCAATGACCGTAATATTGGTCTGACCCATTTCGGCCAGGGGTTTTAGATATTCATCGATGAGAGCAAAATGCTCCTCAGACCAATTCGGTATGCCAATATACTTGGAAATGGTGCAATGGAGCTGCCACAGATCCATTTCAAATTTCTGGTCTTTTTTAGCAGGCAGCGTAAACTCGCTGACTTCCAGGGTATAAGTAATGCTGCCGATCACCTGCTCCTCGTCAAACAGGTGGGCAGAAATCAGTTCAAATTCCCCTTCATAAGTACCGGGCTGCATATCTGCAGGCACGTCGAAACGGACGAATACGCTCTGGGGCACACCGGCCACAGTAGTGGTCACCACATCCCGCATGATTCGGTCTGCATATTCCCTTTCATCGTCACCGGTATGGATGGCAATATGATTGACCCGGGGACGCAACGCACCCTTATGGCGCAGGTACACCACCTGGGCATCAGGATATTCAGAGAACCAGGGATCGTCGTTTAAGCAAACGCAAATCCGCTGGGTGCCTTGCAACAGGATCTGAAATGCGCCGTAGCTATTACGGCAAGCCAACAGATCCATGTGTTTTTTCTCAAAGGAACCATTGTGGCTGATACCGTCCTTACGATCCACGATCAGCTTAAATGTTTCCGGCTGAACAGAATATAAAACAGACATAAACATGCTCCTTTATGATTATATGTAAGGTAATGTTATCACATGGCCTACCCTCTTTACAAGCAAGATTTTGACTCAATTATAGATATATATTGTCATTTTATAGGATCTCGTTGACAAATTTCTTTTCTGTGGTATGCAATAATCGAAGATTAAAATCTGGAGTTGTTAGCAATGAAAAAACGAATCTTAATCTTCTTTTCGCTCAGAGATACCAACTCTCCATCCTCGTTTTCGCTCATGATGTAGAATACACCAACAAGAATATCGTTACCCAAGCGTCGGTTACCATCCAAAACAATCAGCTTGCCTTCCTCGTTGCACATGATGCAATCACCATTTCCCAGGCTGACGAATTCGATAAGGCCTTGGTAGTCAGTACCGATGCTCACCGCCTTCTGCAAGGAATCCAAATCGTCTTTCAGAGTTGTTACTTTGGGATGTTTTCCAGGTTCTACCATCAATACTGCGAGTTCTTTTGCGTTCATATCATAACCTCCAAAATAGTAATAACCGGATGGCATTGCTACCACCCGGCTAAAATTATGATATATATTCACAATACAAATAGATATGAAAAATCCCCTAACCAGGCCGGGTAAAAACCTCGGCTCGGTTAGGGGAATTTTTTATTGCTTCTTGGGCAAAAAGCAACTTTATAAAAACAATATCAGCGGCTTGGGTATTAGATCCGGGTTCCGTACAACCGTTCATATAGAACAAGTTCGATTTATCATTTTACATACCGTATTGAGTATACCGCTTATTCGTTGGGAAGGAAGGTTGTTCGCCTTTCTGCACGAAATATTTTTGATTAACCGGCAACGTGGGAGATTTCCAAATCAAAGGTTACGTTGCTGTTCCAGGACAGGACACCGGTATAACCGGATTGGAACACCTGGTACTGTCCGCCGCCTGTCAGATCCACCTCAAACAAGGGATCTCGTCCATCCATATGGCGAGCCAAGGTGTTCACATACAGCTTATCGCCTTCGATTTTGGTATAGAATTCCGTATCCACAACACTGCCGTGGCTACCGTAAATAATGCCGCCCAAGTAATTCATCACATGGGGCGTGCCGTCGGTATTGTAAGCATTCTCCACATACCAGACCTGCAAAAGATCGCTTTCGGTGCTGTAGTTGATCAGGTATCCGTCAACACCGTTATTGGTATTCTGCGTGGCTCTGAGGAAGATACCGCCCACGCCCACATTGCCGGTATTGCCGGTGAGCCGGAATACCAGTTCGCTGTCTGTATAAAGAGTGGTATGATCCAGCGCATAACTACCGCCGCCAACACGCAGAGTGTTATCATCTACTTTGATCCAGGAATCTGCAGAAAGGGCATCCCGGGTGTCTGCATTAGTCAGATTTGCCACCAAATTCGCAGACTTGTTGGGAATCGCCTGCAATGCTGCGATTTCTGTAGACAGGTCCAGTGCCTTCAACTGGGCAGTGGTGGTGCAAACTTCGATCTTTGCCACAGCACTACCGTAATGGCTTTGCGCCAATGCCCAGTTTTCGGCAGTATAGGCATTCTCAGAATAAATGTTCAAAGATGCCAGTTTGTTGGTCTTTGCCTTCTCCAGTTGGGTCTGTGCCAATGCTTCATCCAGAGCAGGTTGATTTTCTCCCTTGGCAGCAGAACGGATCACCTCTGCTAGAAGCGCATAGCCTGCAGGCGCAGGATGCAGACCGTCAATAAACAAGCTGGGATCGGCGCTGAGAGGATCAGACTTGTCGGTGCAGAACAGGTATTCTGTCTCGGCATAGTAGATCCAGTCATAGGATGCTGCCAAATTCCGCATGAGCGCATTGATCTCAGAGATTTTATCAGCGATGGCGCCCTTCGTAGGACAATGGTTTACAGACACCACAACTACCTCAAACTCCGGAAGCGCTTCCTTAATATTCAGCAGCGCATTTTCCATGGATTCTACGGCGGAGTTGGGGGTAATACCAGCGGACAAGTCATTGATGCCGATGATATAGATGCCCAGCTTGGGCTCGTAGGAAATGATATCATCGGCAAGCTCTTCCCAATGGGCTGCCACAGAGCCACCAATACCGGTGTCTGCCATGCTGGTGTATTCCGGGAAATAGCTTGCATAATCGGTCCACATTTCCGTATAGGAATGACCGAAGATCAGTACATCCGCTGTGCGCTTTTCCTTCTGGGAAGTAATGGTTACATCCCGGAAGGACGTGCCGGTGGTGCTTGCCCACAGACCGATTCGGTCGCCAAACAGCTCCACCTCCGTAACGGAGTAACACTTGATCATTTCGCTGTTGTTCAGGTAGTAGCAATATGCCGTGCCATCATTGATGACCACCTCCAGGCGGACATCAATCGTACCGGCACATATATGGTGACCACGGTCCAGCACAGTCTGCTTGCCGTTTTCTACCTTGACCAATTCCACATACTGGGAAGGGATGGATACCCGAAACATATAGTAACTGCTGCAATCGGCGTTGGCACCGAAGAGGATGCCCACATCATGGCTGCCGCTGGTCTTGACATTTGCGCCCAGCGTGCCTTCCGTAAAATTTGCGGAGGTATGCAGCATCAGGCTATTATCGGCAGTTGTTTGTATGCCATCGGTATTGTAAGAGACATCACCGGTGACCACCTCATAGACACCCTTGACAGTCCCGTCCTGGGAAACTGGATAAATGTTATCCAGTTCCCAGGCAGATACAGTTGTGTAATACTGATCACACAGCGTTTTTACTGCTGTCCGCTGTTCCGTTGCATAGGTATTCCAAGCAGTATTCACAGCCTGCAGAACTTCCTTCATGGTAGTTCCGTAATTGGCTGAGGTTACGGTTTGCTCATTATCAAAGATCACGAAGGCATTGCCGTAAACGATCATTTCGCCGCCGCCACTCTTCAGAATATTCTTCAGACGCAGGCTGGCTGCGGTCTTGCCGTCGATGGTCTTGGTAACGACCATGTCCTCACTGACCCACAGGTTAAAGCCGATGGATTTCACATGGGACTTCACTACATCGTCACCGATCAGCTCTGCCTTATAGCCCAAGGCATCGTTGGTGGAGTCAAGGCTGATATGGGTCAGCTTAATTTCATAGCTATGGGCAGAGTACACACCATTGTCATTTGCGACATAGTAGGACTTGCCGTCAGCTTCTGTCATGGTAGGTACATTACCGGTAACTACTGCGCTGCCGCCGGAAACGGTATCGATCAGATTCAGACTACCGCTTGCCACGGTCACATTGTTCAGGCTGAAGCCAGCCAAGTCGATGGTCACATCGTCGCTGATCACGATTGCTTCGTCGCTACCCGCAAGGAGCTTTACGACCTGACCGTTGGCGTTGGCAACTGCCTCGGCAACGGAAACATAGGTCTGCTCCCCTACCTGGGCAATAGCCTCTTCCTGCTTGGGCAGATGGATCATAAACTGGTTTTCGTAGTTCATATACTTACCCTTGCTAGGGCAATAGTAGGTTACCTCTACATCCTGACCGTCATTGCTGAAGTTCAGCATGGCAACCATGTCCAATCTGGGGTCTTCAAACTGTGCATCGATGAGGAATTGTTTGACCTCATTGCCATGTACGCCCACATCGGTACGCATTACAATGTTTCTGCTGCCAATATGTCCGGACAGAACCATCACAATATTCTTATGGTTCTTCACAAATTTATCCCAAATGGCCTCCGGATTGTTGGGAAGCTCTGCGCCTTCCTCAATATCCTTCCACCAATCGGTTGGCAAGCCAGAATCTGTACCATCCAAAATTGTTCCATCATTATTCATATAAGCATGGGTTACTACGATTACCTGATGGGACGGATGAGCTGCTACCACTTCGTTTGCCCATGCAAGCACGGAATCACGAGGGCCATATTCCAACCCAAGCACCAAATATTTGTTGCCGTTTACCTCAAATGCCTGCCAGGTATTTGCCACATCATCGGGCAGGTTGTTATCCTCGGTGTAGCTGCCGCCATAGGTTTCCATTTCCTTGAACATGCTCAAGGGGAAATAGACGTTCATATTGGTGGTATCCCGGTGACCATTGTAATCGTGGTTGCCGGGTACGGCAATATAGGGGACCCTGTTTTGAAGCAGATCATAAGCATACTTTGCCCGCTCCCATTGCACTTGATTTGGATAGTTGGTGATGTCACCTACATTGATGACCATCTGCATATTTTCTTTTTCTGCATTGTCACCAATCCATTGATACATGTTGTACAGCATATCCGGATGCCAATCGGTCAGGCATTGCTGATCAGGAATCAACGCAATGGAATAGTCAGAGGGTTTCTTTTCTACATCGATCCAGGCAAAGCCATCGTGGAACAGCTGGACCTCATAAATGGAGGGCCAACCGGGTGCATCCGGGATAAACACACGAACACCTCGAGTTGTAATATCCTTGAAGGACAGAGAATGCTCCGTATCGATACCGGTATCTTCTGTGGTAATGGTCTTGCTGGCGAAGGTTTGCCACACACCATTTGCATCATAATACTGGAGTTCAAAGGAATTCATGCGATCCCAGAATTCTTTGATGGTGATAGCGTCTATGGTAATGGCTTCTTCATAGAATGCACTGACCCATTGATCCTTTTCTGCGCTGGCAGACCAGCGGGTATCCAACTTGCAGTCAAAGGCGTTTTCAGCAAGATTGCCATCATTGGTGGAGGAATAGAAGCCGGCGGGGATCTTGCCGTCGATCACCTGAATACCGGTATAGAACATCTTGAATTCATAAATAGATGCCCAGCCCGGTGCGCTATGAATATATAGACGCATTCCCGTGGTTGTGACCGGGTCAAAGGACAGCTGATGGGTCACATCCTCTCCGGTGTCCTCACCCTCAACGATCTTGCTGGCACATGTCTTCCACTGCTTGTTTTCGTCCACATACTGAATCTCGAAGGAATCCAAACGACCCCAGGCGTCAATAATCTCCACAGAGTCAATGGTAACGGACTGATCGAAGAAAGTGCAGATCCACTGGTTTTCCTCTGCGATGGCAGACCAACGGGTAGCAGGGTCATTATCAAAGGCCTTATCCACCGTGTTGCCGTCATCGCTGGAGGAATAGTAACCGTTATTGATTTTTTCATCACTGACAGGAATATCAAAATAGAATGTCTTGAAATCAAATACGCCCGGGGATGCATCACTGCCATCCAGGATATACAAACGGATACCCTTACAGGTTATGGGCTTGCCAAGCTTGATCGCAGGCTGCGTGACTGCACTTCCCGTTTTATCGCAGGTTTCATTCATCGTTCCGGTATAGCAGGTTTTCCAGGCACCGGTTTCGTCAATGTACTGGATCTCATAAGCACCAATACGATGACCCTTTTCAATAATTTGGATTTCATCAATATCCACATACGCATCGAAGATCTTGCAGATCCATTCCGTTCCCTTGCTGGACCAAGACTTAGAACCCCATTGGGTGCTTACATCATTGTCAAAAGCCTTGTCAGCAGAACTGGATGCATTCCATATACTGGATGCATAGTAGCCCTTTGCCAGTTGTCCGTCTACGATCTGGATACCGGTGTAGAACAGCTTGACTTCATAAATGGATGCCCAACCCGGTGCATCAGGGATATACAGACGAACTGCGTAGGTTGTCACCGGGTCAAAGGACAATGTGTGTGCGGTATCTTTGCCGGTATCTGCACCCTCAATGGTCTTGCTGGCACAGGTCTGCCAGATTCCGTTTTCGTCAATGTACTGGATCTCAAAGGAATTCATACGATCACGGAATTCCAAGATCTCAACGGAATCAAAGGTAAATCTGTTGTCATAAGAAGCAACGATCCACTGGTTTTCTACTGCGCTGGCAGACCAACGGGTAGCAGGGTCATTATCAAATGCCTTGTAGATATGCTCCTCGGCAAAACTACTGGAGCCATAAGTTCCCTCTTTGAGCTTGCCATTTACCAGCTGCACACCCTCGTAGAACATCTTCAGTTCATAAATGGAGGGCCAACCGGGTGTATTGGGCATATAGAGCCGAATGCCGGTTGTTGTCACCGGGGCGAAGGACAGCTCATGGGTCACATCTACGCCGGTACTCTCGCCGGTTCTGCTGGCGCAGGTTTGCCAAGTTCCGTTTTCATCAAAATACTGAATTTCAAAGGAAGTCAGTCTTCCCCAGGCATCGATGATCTCTACGGAATCCATGGTGAATTTATTATCATACAGGGCACAAATCCACTGATTTTCGCTGGCGCTGGCAGACCAACGAGTGGTATCAACCGCGTCAAATGCGTGTTTCACAGGATTACCATCGTCGCTGGATGCATAATACCCACTATGGATCTGCCCATCCTTCAAGGGAATACCGGCATTGAACATCTTGAATTCACACATTCCGGGAGAGGCATCGCTGCCACCCAGAATGTTGAAACGGATGCCTTTGCATGTTACCGGCTGAGCAAACGTGATCACAGGATGGGTGATCGTACTACCGGATTTGTCGCAGGACTCATTGAGCACACCGGCATGCACGGTCGTCCATGCACCGGTTTCATCGTAATACTGGATTTCATAAGCACCGATGCGCTTGCCTTTTTCGATGATCTGAACAGAGTCCACAACTCCGTATTCATCAAACAGTGCAGAAATCCACTCAGTTCCCTCACTGGACCAGGTACCGGCAGCAGATGACCAGGAGGTATTTTTGTCGTTATCAAAGGCTTTCTGTGCAGAATTGTCATCGTTCCATTTGCTGGATGCATGGTATTTGCCGTTGATCTTACCGTCCTCCAGAGTGATACCTGCATAGAACATTTTGAATTCATACATGCCCGGAGAGGCATCGCTGCCGCCCAGAATATTGAAACGAATGCCTTTGCAATTTACAGGCCTTCCCAAAGAGATCACCGGATGGGTGATTGCATTGCCTGTTTTATCGCAGGTCTCGTTGAGCACACCGGTATGACAGGTTACCCAAGCGCCGGTTTCGTCATAATACTGAATTTCATAAGCGCCAATACGGTGACCCTTTTCCACAATTTGAATGGAATCCACAACCCCGTATTCATCAAACATGGTGTAAATCCATTCCGTGCCCTTGCTGGCATGGGGTCTTGCCGCCCACTGGGTAGCCGGGTTGTTATCGAACGCATTTTCTACTGGATTATTCCATTCACTGGATGCATAATACCCCGTTTCTGCGTTTGCAGAGGCAAACACAGGAATAGCTGGTATGCAAATAGCTACCACCAAAACGAAGCACAGCAGCTTCATGAGAATACTCTTTAATGTATTGCTTTTCATTGTTTATTCCTCCTGGGATATCTTTTTTTGATTGCCGTGCAGGAAGGTTATTCGCCTTCCCGCACGGAAGAATTTCCATTAACCTGCGAAGTGGGAAATCTCCAAATCGTAAGGTACATTGTCATTCCAGGACAACACACCGGTATAGCCGGATTGGAACACCTGATATTGACCGCCGTAGGTCAAATCTATCACGACCATAGGTTCACAGCCATTTTCATACCGTTCCATGGTGGACAGGTACAGCTTATCGCCCTCGATCTTAGCATAGAATTCCGTATCTGCCACACTGCCGTAGCTACCGTAAATGATGCCTCCTAAATAGGTCAACACATAGGCACTGCCATCGGTATTATAAACATTGTTCACATACCAAACCTGCAGGAAATTTCCACCGGTCACGCAGTTGATCAGATATCCCTCAATGCCGTTATTGTCCTTTTGGGTGGCTCTGAGGAATACACCACCGGTTGCCACATCGCCTATGTTGTTCGTCAAGCGGAACACCATTTCGCTGTCGGTGCAGAGCTTTGTGTTATCCAGGGCGTAGCTAAAGCCATTGACATGAACTGTATGATCATTCGCCTTTGTCCAACTGTCTGCAGAAAGGGCATCCCGGGTATCAGGATTAACCAAGTTGCTAATCAGATTCACGGACTTATTGGGAATTGCTTTCAATGCCGCGATTTCCGCAGACAGGTCCAAGGATGTCAGCTGGGCAATGGTGGTGCAAGCTTCGATCTTTGCCATAGCAGCATTGTAATGGCTTTGGGCCAATGCCCAGTTTTCAGCAGTATAGGCATTTTCAGAATAGATACCCAGAGATGCCAGCTTATTAGCCTTTGCCCGTTCAAACTGGGTCTGTGCCAATACTTCATCCAACTCCGGCTGATTTTCACCCTTGATGGCAGAACGGATCACCTCTGCCAAGCGGGCATAGCCTTCCGCTGCCGGATGCAGGCCGTCAATAAACAGGTTGGGATCAGCACTAAAGGGATCGGTCTTGTTGGTGCAGAACAGGTATTCCGCCTCTGCATAGTACATCCAATCATAGGATGCTGCCAAGTTCCGCATAAGAGCATTGATCTGGGCAATCTGATCCACCAGATCACCCTTGGTGGGACAATGGTTTACAGATACCAGCACTACTTCAAATTCCGGCAATGCTGCCTTAACCTCCAGCAGAACCTTTTCCATGGATTCTACAGCCGATTCCGGAGTAATGCCGCTGCTTAGATCATTGATGCCAATGTTGAAGATACCCAGCTTGGGCTGGAAGGCAATGATCTCATCGGTAAAGGATGCCCAATGCGCTGCCACAGTTCCACCGATGCCGATATCATAAATGGAAGAATACTCAGGGAAATAACTTGCGTAATTGGTCCACATTTCCGTATATGAGTGACCAAAAATCAGCACATCCGCCTTTCGGTTTTCCTTACAGGCCGTAATCGTTACATCCCGGAAGGTCGTGCCGGTAGATTTTGCCCACAGGCCGATCCGGTCACCAAACAGCTCCACCTCACTTACTGCGTAGCATCTGGCTTTTTCCGCATCCGTGCTGTAGTAGCAATAAACCATACCGTCACGAATGACCAATTCCAAGCGAATATCCAGATATCCGGGACAGATATGGAAGCCACGGTCCAGTACCGTCTGGGTGCCGTTTTCAACCTTAACCAGTTCTGCATATTGGGATGCAGTAGCAACACGGTACAGATAATAGCTGCTGCAATCTTCATTGGCGCCGAATATAATACCAACATCCTGTGATCCGCTGGTATTAACATTGGTGCCCAGCATACCTTCTGTAAAGCTTGCGGAGGTATGTAGCATGAGGGTATCATCAGATTGGATTTGGATACCGCTGGCATAAACAGAGTGATAGAAACTTAAGTTTTGCACAGCGGCTTCATCGTCAAAGGTATAGGTCACATCATTGACACGGAAATTATCAAAGCTGCTGTCACTGTACTGACTACGCAGACCCACTTGACCCTTGGTCAGATCATAGCCGCCAGTATAGGTGTAGGTAGTTGTTACAGACTTGGATGGATCGCTGAGCAATTTTACGGTAATCGTTAGGGTATTACCATTTAATGCCACCGTCAGATTGACAGGCTCTTTCTTGCCACCAGAAAACAGGGCCGTACCTGCCTCAGTGACCGTTCTGTGGTACTCCTGCCATTTAGGGAAATTACCAACGACAATATCCACCCGGTTGGGATTATCCGCTATATTGGATTCCAGCATAATTGCAATGGCCTCAATAGAATCCTGGGGTTCAGATGCATTGGATGCACCCAAATATAAACCGGAATTGATGGCATTGCTGCTGCCGGGATAAATATCCACGGACACGGATTGAATACCACCTGCGGGAGTTTGCTCCAGAATCACCTTACCCTCGCCAATAGCCGGTGCAGTCAGTTTGCCATTAACAGTAAAACCACCGATGGAATTTACTGAAAAAGAACCGGTCAGAGCTTCATAGCTTTCCGCAACACCGCCGTCGTTGTCAATGGGATAAACGTTATCCAATTCCCAGGCAGAAACCGTATCAAAATATTGATCACACAGCGCCTTTACCGCGTTTTTCTGAGGCTGTGTATAGTCGCTCCAGTTCTTATTTACCAACTGCATCACTTCCTTCATAGATGTGCCGTAATCTGCAGAGGTAATTGTTTGCTCGGCATCAAAGATTACAAAGGCATTGCCGTAAACGATCATTTCGCCGCCGCCATTTTTCAGAATGTTCTTCAGACGCAAGGTAGCTGCGGTCTTGCCGTCGATGGTCTTGGTAACAACCATGTCCTCACTGACCCACAGGTTAAAACCGATGGATTTTACATGAGCCTTCACCACATCGTCACCGATCAGCTCTGCCTTATAGCCCAAAGCATCGTTGGTGGGATCAAGGCTGATATGAGTCAGCTTGATTTCATAGCTATGGGCAGAATACACACCGTTGTCATTTGCAACGTAGTAGGACTTGCCGTCCGCCTCGGTCATGGTGGGTACATTGCCGTTGACCACTGCGCTGCCGCCGGACACGGTGTCGATCAGATTCAGACTACCGCTTTCTACGGTCACATTGGTCAGATGGTTGCCTGCCAGATCCATAGTCAAATCCTTGGAAATGGTAATGGCTTCGTCCGTATCCTTCAGAATACATACCGTCTGATCGCCGGCCGCCTCTGCAGCCTCGACTACGGAGGTAAAGTAGATTCCGCCAACACTTGCCGCCATTTCCTCAGGCAAAGCATCCGTAACCACGGTAAAGTTATCAAATTTCACCGTACTATACTGGGAACGAATACCCACCTGTCCCTGAGACAGATCCACATCTGTCACATAAGTCGTACCAAAACAAATGGACGGGGCACGAACCAGGCTCACTGTCACGGTAATCATATTGCCAATCATATCTACCCGCAGGATAATGGGTTCTTTCACACCCTGGGAGAACAGATTGTTGTTATTGCCACTTTCCGAGATCACACGGGCATGCTCTTTCCATGTTGGGAAACTGCCAATCACCAAGTCAATCCGGTTGGGCGCATCCGTCCAGCCTTCAAAGGCGGACTCAATGCCCACATATAATGCGTTAATCTGATCCTGGTTGTTGCCGGGGTTGCTGGCATTGATGTAGAGACCAGCATTGATCTTACCTGTTGTACCATCCGGATGCAGCTCCACACTGACAGACCGGACAGACTGACCGTTGTCCTTGTAAACAGCCTTGAACTCACCGCCATCACCGGTGGGGATCAGCTTGCCATCGGATACAGCAAAGCCGCCGTTGGCGCTGCTGTAAAGGTCAAACAGTTTTTCATCTGCAGACTCGTTAAAATCAACCGTATAGCTGCTAGCCTCCTCTATTTCTGCACTGACATTGTACACACCCAGCTCGGACAGTTGCACCAAACAACCGCCGGTTTCATCAGCCTTGTTAACAGCAGTAACACCCAGCTTGATATAGCGGGCATTGGCGGTATTGGTCAGCTCTATCACTACAGGTGCATAACCGTTGGTCACTTCACCGTTGGCTGTTGTATAGATCATTGTCCAGGTAGCGTTGTCATCGCTAGTATAGATGGTATAGGCAGTGGGGAAATTGACATTTGCAGGAGGATATGTTCTGGGATACAAGTGAATCCGATTGAATTCTGTCTTGGCACCCAAATCGATGACGACAGGCACTTCGGAGGCAAAAGTAGTGGAACTACCCTTACCGTAAGAGGACCAGCCATTGACACCGCCTAAATGGTTATACTGACCATCCGTCAGATGCTTAGCCGCCCAATCATCGTTGACCTGCTCCGCAATGACAGTTTTACCCACAGCCAAACTGTGTCGACCGATATTTCGAGTACCAACAGTCAGAGCCAGATCTCCGGACGCGGTAAAGGTAACGGTATCGGTCTCGGACAGCTTGTTCTCGCCGTCCGTCCATCCGGCAGCGGCATAATCCACAGGATTCATGGGAATCGCCTTTATGGCAACTTCCGTACCCTCAGACACAGTCACGGTGGTCGGCAGGGCCACCTTCTTAGTCTGACCGTTCATGGTGATTTCTGCCTCTACAGGGGGCATCATGAAATCTGCCGTGGTAGAATTCAAGGTTATACGGTATCTGGCAGCCGCATAGGTCTCAAAGCTATAGCTACCTGCCACAGATTCAAAGGTAGCAATACCATCAGCGTATCCTTTGTAGACCAAGCCGTCATTGGCCAGGGTCACATCTGCAGGTGTCTTGCCATTGACTACCAGCGTTTCGATTTGTTCCACAGGAACATGAATGGTAGCGGTGGTATTGGCAGGAATCTGCGCTTCATAGATCCAGCTTTCGCCCTCGTAGCGCATATTGCTGACGATAGGTCCGTAAGCAGAGTCATAGGTTGCGTCCACCATTTTTACCAACGGATCGGGATTGGGTGCTAACACAATATGCTTAAAGCCAGGGGTTTCTGCATCATAGCCGATACCGGCAGCCTGGTTATAGATCCAACCGATCACTGCGCCATAAGCGTAGTGGTTAAAGGAGTTCATACCTGCAGAACCAAAGCCGCTGGCTACAGTATAGGTATTCCAGCGCTCCCAGAAAGTGGTTGCGCCCTGATCCACAGAATACAACCAGGAAGGATCTCCCCGCTGCAGCAACAGAGAATATGCCACATCCGCGCGGCCGATCTTAGTCAGCGTAGGCAGCAAAATCGCAGTGCCAAGGAATCCGGTCTGCAGCTTATTGCCATTGCGCTGGATATTAGCGATCAGCATATCTACAACCTTGTTCTCAGATTCTTCGTTGGGGAGCAAGCCCACATACAGCGCATACAGGCTGGTAGTCTGGGTATCGGCAACCAGCGTGCCGTCTGTGTTGACAAATTCATTCTGATATTGCCGTTTATGCGCTTCAAAAACAGCCTGATACTTGGCAGCTGCCTGGGTATTACCAATGGCTTTAGCCATTTCTACCATCATCAGAGCATCCCAGCAATGGAAAGACAAGGACAGCATATTTTGGGTGGTGATCGTCTGCGTCTCATAGCACAGATGATCGCTGTACTTATTATTGCCGCCATAAGGTTGGTTTGCCAGATACGCATCCATGTATAGGCACATGGAATCCCAGCTTTCCTCAATAACGGACACATCGCCGTACATCATGTACAGGTTATAGGGCACGATGATGCCGGCATCCGCCCAACCGAAGCCACCGTCACCACTCCATCCCCGATCCGGCGCCACATCCGGGTATGCACCGTATATCTCGCTATTGGGATCGGTGTACTGGCTGTCACGCATATCTGCCACAGCCTTTTCCAGGAATGCTTTGTTATTGCCCAAGAACATACCGGTCTGGGAGAACACCTGCGTATCCGCTGTCCAGCCCATGCGCTCGTCACGCTGAGGGCAGTCCGTAGGAATAGACAGATAGTTGGAGTACATACCCCAACGGGCATTGGATATCAAGCGGTTAACATCCTCATCGGAGGTGGTCAATGTCCCGGTATCGCCTTGCACAGAAGTCAGGACTTCACCACGAATATCATGGATGGTCACCGTTTTATCTGCTGTCACCGCAATGTATTGGAAGCCATAGAAGGTAAATGTGGGATGCCAGGACTCTTTACCACCTGCGGTGGTATAGTTGGTCTCTGCACGGGCACCGCGGTAGTTGGCTGTATACAAAGAGCCTTCCGGACCGTCATTGCCCCGGGATATCTGACCGTTTTGGTCATTGAGCCATTCCGCATGATCCACATGAATGGTGGTACCTGCCTGAGAGGTAATGGTAAAAGCTTCACGGCCGGCAAAATTCTGACCGAAGTTAACCAGCAATGTCTGACCGGGATGCAAAACGATGTCCTGGCCGTCTTTGTAGGTTGCGATCACATTGACCTTTCCGTAATATCCATCGGAAGCACCGGTAATGCCCTCATAGACCTGCATAGTCTTGGGGGACAGTTCCAGGTCCTCCCGAACACGAACAGCAGGTCCGGACCAAGCGGACAACTCACCCTTGAATTCTGTATTGATTTTGGCAAAGTTCCAAGAGCCATCATTATAACCCGGCAGCATCCAAGAAGTATCTACGGTAGCGTCATAATCCTCGCCCACATAGATGCCGGTATTTTCCAGAACAGGCGCTGTCTTGGCAGTCTTCCAGGATGTATCGGTAACAATGATTTCTGTACCATCCTCGTAGATCAATAGCAGCTTAGCAAGATAGCCCATTTCATTGCCCTGGTGCAAAATTCCACCACCGCTCCACCAGCCGGTGGTAACCATAGAGGACAGCACATTTTCGCCCTCTGTCAACATCCAGGTCACATCGTAGGAACTGTAGAACATGCGATCATTGGCATCGGTAAAGCCAGGCTTCAACTCGTCATAAAGGATGGTATCTCCCTTTTTCGTGCCCACACGCTCACCGTTAATATAGCTTTCATACACACCCAGGCCGGAGGTGTACAGCTTCGCAGATTTTAGTCCGCTTTTTACGTCAATACTTTTACGGAAGGCAGGCAGCGAGTTGGCATTGGCCACCTCACCGGTCATCAGTATGCCCACCTGCTCGCCCCGGGCATAGACATACAGTTTGCCGTCCTTCTGCTCATAGCAGCTTGTGCCCTGTACGGTCACATTTTTAGAAAAATCATTACTATAAATCACATTGCCAGCAGCATCCGTAACCACAATATTGTCATAATAAGAGGTCTCCGGAATACTGGTCGCCATGGAATTGTCATGTCGGAAGCCCAGATTATACAAAGGAATCTCTGCAGAATGGGTATAATCATAAGCCAAGGTCAAACTATCGGCATCCTTACCAAAGTATGTTTTAATATTTCTGCCGTTGACCACAATACGTTCATGGACGGTTTTGCCCAGAATTTCATCTGTGTTATAGCCGATGGCCGCTGTCAAATCCACCGCCTGCAGGTTGCCGGGGCCACCGGGATAGGCTGTCCAGCCACCGTTGGACTTAAAGTGGGGACGCAGGATCACCGTCTTGTTGGTAGAAGCATTGTTATTGGCATTGACTTGCCACATAACAAAGGTTCCGCTATCTTTCATGCCAAAGCATAGGCCCTGACCTGCTTTATCAATCACGAAATCAAAATCAATGGTATATACGGTGGTGTCCGAAATATACCCCGTCTGATGGCTGATAAAGCTGGCATCAGCAAACGCATCCGCTTCCAGCAAACCGGTTTCAAAGGTTGTGGATATGGGAGCGAGCTCTTTGCCTGTCTGATCCTTCACGGTCACCTGAACGGTATACTGGGTGGAGGAAACCAACCCGGCGCCACCATAGGGAATATCCGTGGAATCACCGCTTTGCACCCAGCCGGTATTCCAAACCACATTGCCGGTCTGGCTGGTAACCTTGATGCAATAGGCAGATTGGGCCGCACCAATGGCATCAGAGCGCATTTTCCAACTAAATGCAGGATCTGCCTCCACACCCACAGGTTCGACCATATTATTTACGGAAAGATCATAGATCTCCGTATTGCCCTGGGAACCCGATATAGTTTTCGTGCTGGTCTGTGCCGCACGCACCGGCATAGCATTCCCCACCATAGGCAAAAGCATTGCCAGTGCCAGTAACAAAGCCACCGATCTGTGTAATTTCATATGATTTCCTCCTTTATGTAGCTGATTTTGGTGGGAGCAAGCTCCCACCCAGCAGGAACAACGGTTGGAAAGGATACCGCCCTTTCCAACGCCAGGAAATGCAGTGAGCCTATGGCGTAAAAACATTTGTATTTTGAATTTGTACCGTACTACAGACCCAAAACACATCCGTTTTTCTACCATTTTACTCCTTGTATTTCCCTAAAAACAAATCTTTTCGCCCTGGTTGTCACCCCAAAATACGGATATATCAACCAAAACCATCTGTATTTGTCCTGTTTTCTTAAGCATATTTTACAACAGTTGACACATTCTTTTCAATAAGATATAATATAATGAGAACTAAGATTTCCTACTATGCAAGGAGATGCCTTTATGAAAGTCAATTTTTGCGGATACAACTACCGCCACGACGATACTTTTTATGTGGAACGTCCCACCGGTGCTCGTGATTATATGCTGTTGATCATACGCTCCCCCGGTCGGATTCTGCTCAACGAGCGCAGCTATTACGTAGAGCGAAATGCCGTCATCCTATATAACAAAGGCACACCCCAATATTTCGGCGCCCACAATGCAGAGTATATCAACGATTGGGTCTCCTTTGATCTGGACGAGGATGACATCGCCTGGTGTGCGCACATCGGCATTCAATTTGACACCGTTCTGGAATATTTTGATGTGTACCAACTGTCCCATTTAGTAAAACAACTTTCTATGGAACAATGGGCAGATAATCCCAACACAGAAACCTCAGAAAATTATTTGCTTCGTCTGCTTCTGCTGAAGCTGGCAGATCTCATTTCCAAGCCCAGCAGAAACTCCTCTAAAATCAGCACAAAACTGCAAACCCTCAGACGACGGATCTACGATCACCCGGAGTTGGATTGGTCCACCGAATCTATTTGCCAATCCCTATCCATCAGCCCCTCTTATCTGTATTACGCCTACAAACAAATACTGGGTACAACAGTCAAGGCCGATGTGATCGCCAGCCGCTTGGAATACAGCAAACATCTGCTGACCTATAGCAATTACAGCATCTCAGAAATATCCCACATGGTGGGCTATGAAAATGATGTGCATTATATGTACATGTTTAAGAAAGCAACCGGACTTACCCCCACCCAGTATCGAAAATCTTCCGCAAACCAGAAATAATGGAGGATGTGCAGATGAAGATCTCTAACTGCAAAACCAATCATATACATAACCCAATTGGCTATGCCATGGATTATGTTTCCGTATCCTGGATCGCCGATAGTCAGCAGTCTCACAGACAGGCCAATGCACAGATTTTGGTGGCAATAGATCCCCATATGGAGAATATTATCTACTCAACCACTACGGCACAAAGTACCGGAACGAAACTTCCTATAGATTTGCACCCCTGTACTCGGTATTACTGGACCGTTCAGGTGTGGGGCGACGGGGGTGATACTGCTATTTCGGAAGTAAACTTTTTCGAGACCGGCAAAATGGAAGATCCCTTGGCAGGCAATTGGATCACCACGCCCTGGGAAGATAAAAAAATGAGTCCCTATATCCGCAAAAAATTTCATGTGCAAAGTATCCAGAAAGCACGGTTATATATAACGGGACTAGGTCTGTATTGGCTGGAAGTAAACGGCAAACGGGTATGCGAAGAGTACTTCACCCCGGGATGCACCGGTGTCAATCACCTGGTACAAATCTACACCTACGATTTAACAGATTTATTAGTGTCCGGCGACAATGTGCTGGGTGTTATGATGGGTAACGGATGGGCAAAAGGTCGATTTGGTACTTTCCCAAAATACCATTATGCGCCCTTGATCCATCAGTATTTTCTAAAAGCAGAACTGCATTTGACCCTGGAAGATGGCACGGAGCAGATTTTGGTAACGGACGAATCCTGGAAATGCCTTCCCTCCCCGGTTCTGGAAGACAGCATCTATGATGGTGAGGTGTTCGATCAGCGAAAAGCCATAGAAGGCTGGTCCAGTACATCCTGCCATGCCCAGAACTGGGAAGATGCCAAAATTGCCCAGGAAGTTTCTCTGGGCAAACTGGTGGACAGACTTTCTCTACCTGTCATAGTGAAGCAGACCATAAAACCCATCCAGATAATACAAACACCTGCAGGAGAAACCGTACTGGACATGGGGCAAAACATGGTGGGCTGGGTGCAAATGCGCTTGCATGAGCCGGAGGGCACATGCATCCAGCTAAGCTATGGCGAAATCCTGCAAGACGGTTGCTTCTACAATGAAAATTTAAGAAGCGCCAAAGCTCAATACACCTATATTTCAGACGGAAACGAACATATCGTCGCACCCCACTTTACCTTTTACGGCTTCCGCTATGTGAAAGTCGAAGGCAATACAAAACCTCTGCGTTTAGAGGACTTTACCGGCTGCGTTGTGTATTCTGATTTGGACGAAACCGGTTGGATCACCACCTCAGATGATCGCATCAACCGGCTGTTCCTCAATGCCAAATGGAGTCAAAAGGGTAACTTTTTGGACATTCCCACCGATTGTCCCCAGCGGGATGAACGCATGGGCTGGACAGGCGATGCCCAGATGTTCTGCCAAACTGCCTGCTATAACATGAATGCCCTGGCTTTTTATCGCAAATACCTACGGGATTTACGGGTTGAGCAAGCAGCCATGGGCGGCAGAGTCGGACATCTTGTACCTTCCTTTTACCACGACTATAAGGAAATTGACGATGAAGCTTGGTTAGGCGGCTCTTGCGCTTGGGGCGATGCCGCAGTTATCATTCCATGGACCTTATACCGTCACTATGGCGATATCACCATTTTGGAAGAATCCTATGCTAGTATGAAATCCTGGATCGATTGGATCGTCCGTACCAATGTGAGCGATTCCGGCTTATGGGATCAGGGCTTCCGGTTTGGAGATTGGCTGGCATTGGATGGACCGGACGAGTTCTGCGGTGGAACAGACGTGACCTTGGTGGCATCTGCCTATTTAAAGCAGTCCTCCGGTCTTGTGGCAAAAGCTGCAAAAACATTAAACCTGGCAGAAGATGCCGCCTATTATGAAGCCCTCAGCGATAAAACCAAACAGGCCATACAAAATGTCTATTACACCAAAGACGGAAAATGCAACATCCAAACCCAAACAGCCTATATTCTTGCTTTGGCTATGGATTTGGTGGATACGGACACACGGCCATTGATTGCAAAGGAACTGGTGGCGCTGCTGCAAGCTAACAATATGCATCTTGAAACCGGCTTTGTAGGAACGCCATTCCTATGCAAGGTGCTCTCCCAGGAAGGCTACAGCCGGGAAGCCTACGAACTGCTGTTCCAACAAGATTATCCCAGCTGGCTCTACCAGGTGGATATGGGCGCAACCACTATTTGGGAACGCTGGAATTCCGTGCTGCCCAATGGCAAATTGTCCGGCACAGGTATGAACTCTCTGAATCACTATACATACGGAAGTATTGTGCAGTGGATGTACGAGAACATCTGTGGTTTGACGCCCAAAGACGAGGGTTTCAAAACCTTCTATGTAGCACCGGAATATACCCATCGCCTTTCTTATGTGGATATGCGATATGATTCGCCCAAGGGAACAATTCAAATTAAATGGGAATCCCAAGGGAATCAATATTCCCTGTATATAAAAGTCCCCTTCGATACCACCGCAATTCTAAAACTCCCCGGTTCTAAAGAGAAGGAAATTCTTTTAACTCCAGGCGAACATTCTTTTCAGCAAGAAGCTTCTTTACCCCTGATTTCTTAGCTTTATACCCCCCCTGGGCGACCGGGGCGACGGAAATGGGTCGAAATGGTTGCAAACAGATGCACATGGCGTAAAGAGAACGAAAAAGCCCCTGTGTTTCCGTTTTTGTTGGAAACACAGGGGCTTTAGCCGTTTTAGCGACAAAAGGGACGGGAAACCCGTCCCCTACAACCAAAAAAAGAGACAGCCTTTCGACTGTCTCTTTGGTGCGCGAGGCGGGACTTGAACCCGCATGCCCGGAATGAGCACTAGAACCTGAAAATGATTCCGTACTTTTTATGCTGTATCATATAGGTTCATTTTGTGTCATTATGTTTTTAATTTTCTTAGTTTTTGTATGTTCTCCAAACTTTTCGACACATAACGATTTTTGCCGTTTTGATTCGATTTGCAATTTCCAAAAGATTTTGTTAGAACTTTGTTAGAACTTTTCACCCCGCAGCCTGTCTGTTGCCACTACATCATTGAGGTCTTACTCAAGCCACACAATCATTACTATGGGGTCAAATCAAAAGAAGGCGCAAAGGTCAAGTTCCACAAAGAATCCCAAGACAGTATAAAACCCCTAACCAGGCCGGGCGCAAAGCTCGGCACAGTTAGGGGATTTTTATAACAATATCCGCCATTTTGGTATTTGATCCCGGTTCCGTACAACCTTTCTCGCCTACAAAATTGCAGATATTTGTTTAACAGAATACACGGATATATATCTTATACGCCGGAGTAGGCGGCGAAGCCGCAGTCGATGGGCAGGACCACGCCGGTAATGGCAGAGGCCGCCTTATCATCACACAAGAATAGTGTTGCACCCAGCAGTTCCTCCGCGTCCACATAACGACCGGTGGGGGTACCGTTGAGGATCTTGGCAGAGCGAGCGGTGGGAGTACCGTCCTCGTTAAACAGCAGAGCCCGGTTCTGGGCAGATACCAAAAAGCCCGGGGCAATGGCGTTGCAACGGATGCCGGTGCCGGCAAAGTGGGTTGCCAGCCATTGGGTAAAGTTGGAAATGCCGGCTTTTGCGGCAGAATAGGCGGGGATCTTGGTCAGAGGGGTATAGGCATTCATGGAAGAAATGTTCAGAATGCAACCGCCCTTTTTTGCCACCATGTCCTTGGCGAATGCCTGGGTGGGTAGCAAAGTGCCCTGGAAATTCAGCTTAAATACAAAGTCCACACCGGATGCTTCCAGATCAAAGAAGGACTTGCCACCCTCTTTGGCTTCATGCTGGTACTCGTTGTCGGTGGTGGCACGGGGATTATTGCCGCCTGCGCCATTGACCAGAATATCACAGGGACCCAGATCTGCCAAAACTTGCTGATGGACAGCCTCCAAAGTTTCGGGTTCTAACACATTGGCCTTGTAGCCCTGGCAAATATAGCCTTCTGCCTTCAGTTCGTTGGCCAGAGCCTTAACCGCATCCTCATTCAAATCCAAAGCGGCAACCTTTGCACCGCTCATGGCAAAGGCTCGTGCCATTGCGCCGCAGATCAGACCGCCTGCACCGGTGACCACGACCACCTTGCCGCTATAATCAATATTTAAGGGAAGATTCATACTGTTACCTCCAAATTATTTTAATCGATCCATCAGATCCCAAGCACCCAGCATATACATAGCACCCAGGGCACGGTCATACAGACCGTAGCCGGGGCGGACGGTGCCGGGGCCTTCGTCCCACAAATGCCGTCCGTGGTCGGGTCGGATGTAGCCGTCGAAACCGCAATCGTGATAAGCACGCAAGATCTCCAAAATGCCGGTGTCGCCGTCGCAATCCCGGTGGGATGCCTCGGAGAAATCGCCGTTTTCAAAATGCTTCACATTGCGGATATGGGCAAAGGCGATACGGTCACAGTATTTGCGGACGATTCCCGCCACATTGTTATTGGGGTCAGCACTCAAAGATCCGGAGCAGAGGGTCAGACAGTTACAGGGGTGATCCACCATTTTCAGGAACCGCCCGATGTTTTCCTCGTTGATCAGCAGACGGGGCAGACCGAAAATATCCCAGGGGGGATCATCCATGTGGATGGCCATTTTGATGCCGCACTCCTCACAGGTGGGCATAATGGCCTCCAGGAAATACTTAAGATTTGCCCACAGGGTTTCATGGTCTACATCTTTATAGGCCTTGAACAGCTCATCCAGCTTCGCCATCCGTTCCGGCTCCCAGCCGGGGAAGGACATATTGTACTTTTCGGTGAAATCCAGAATGTACTTTGCCATGGCATTGTAATCGTCCTGGATCATGCCCTTTTCGTAGAACAGAGCCGTAGAGCCGTCACCCATTTCGTGGAACAGGTTGGAACGGGTCCAGTCGAAAATGGGCATGAAGTTGTAGCAGATGACCTTCACGCCGAATTTGCTCAAATTGCGAATAGTCTGCTTATAGTTTTCAATGTACAGGTCCCGGCTGGGCAGACCGATCTTAATGTCATCGTGGACATTGACGGATTCCACCACATCGATGTTGAAGCCGTAGGCGTCGCATTGGGCTTTTACCTCTGCGATCTCTGCTTCTTCCCAAACCTCACCGGGCATTTTGTGGTGCAGAGCCCAGACGATGCCGGTGACACCGGGGATCTGCTTAATATCCGAAAGCTTGATATTATCGTTGCCTTCGCCGTACCAGCGGAATGTCATTTGCATAATAAATCTCTCCTTTTCAGTGTAATGCGCTCGAATACTTTTTATCCACGGATCTCTTTTGCGATCCTGGCAACAACAGCGTTCATTTCCTCCCAGTTTTTCAGCATATCCGCCGCCAGCGCCAGTTGGGTATGACAACGAACCAGATTTTGTTCCGGGTAATGGGTGCGGAAGTACACATCGCCGTTAATATAGTCTGCCAGGAAACGGATACCCACTTCCAAAGTCATGATGAGTGCGCCATAGGGCAGAACCTCCACCTCTTTATCGGTCAAAGCGGTAGCGGCGGTCAGAAAACCCCTGGTATATGCCTCAAAGCGCTCCATATCCACTTTCATATTCTCCGGATTGGGGTCGCCCTCCTGGGTGGTTGCCGCACCGAAGCGGATGGAATCACCGAAATCAAAGGCGCTGAGACCGGGCATAACAGTGTCCAGGTCGATGACGCACAGGCTCTTGCGGGTGTTGGCATCCAGCAGAACATTGTTCAGCTTAGTGTCGTTATGGGTAACACGCAAGGGCAGTTCTCCTGCCTCCAACATTCTCTGCAGAGTACCGCCCTTCTCTTCCAGAGACAGCGCGTACTCGATCTCCTTTTGCACCTGTGCCACACGACCCTTGGGGTCAGCGGCAATGGCTTCCTTCAGCTGACGGAAACGGTCAGGAGTATTGTGGAAATTGGGAATGGTTTCATAGAGGGTCTCTACGGGGTAATCGGACAAATACCGCTGGAAGGTACCGAAGGCAATGGCACTTTCATAGAAATCATCCAGGGTTTCCGGAGATTCCAGGCAAATGGCCTCCACATAATGGTACATGCGCCAGAATTCACCCTCTGCGTCCTCATGGCAATAGCCGCCATCCACAGTTTCTACATAGCACAGGGCAGAATTGGGATCGCCGGTCTTTTCACGCAAAAACCGGGTCACATTGTTGGCATTTTCCACCACCTTCACAGGGTTCTTGAACACATACTTATTGACTCTCTGCAGGATGTACTTGTTGCCCGTATCAGTTTCCAGCTTCAAGGTCAGATTGATATGACCGTTGCCGTACTCGATGCAGGACACAGGATTGCCCATGATCTGAAAACTTTTTACTTGTACAGGAATGTTCATTGCTTTCTCCTTTTGGCAGGTTACTTGCTCTTTTTGTATTTCCGAATGCTCACAGGCACAATAATGGCAGTAAGAAGAACGATTCCGCCCACTACATACAGCCATATGTAGGAATCCTCATCGCCGGAGGAGGCACCCTCTTTATGCTGTCCCTGGGTGCCTACAGCCGTGCCATCCGATGCAACCACATTCTGGGTCTGTCCTGTGGCGTATACAGAACCGTCACCGGTCTGGGTCTGTCCGTTTTCCGGTACAGCATCCCCATCTGCCTGCTTATCGCTGGCGGTGACCTGCTCTTTTTCTGGGGTTTGTTCCTTTTCTGCAGGTGTAGTTGCGTTCGTATCCGTCGCCTGGGTTTCTGCACTCACCTGACCTTTTACCGCGTGAGAAACAGCCGAAGCACCTGCTCCGTCTCCCACCACAGCCAGGTCAAAGGAGAACTGGTTTTCATGCATATAGTACAGCTCCCGGACTGTGGAATAGGTCTCTACGGTCACCTTTTTGCCATCTGCAGAGAAATAGAATATACAGATCATACCGGCAGAGCCCTGAAGCTCGTCCACATTCTGGTGATCGATCAAGATTTGTGTGATGGTATTATCATGGTCTCCCAGACTTTGGGTCACCACCACACGGTCGCTGGCGATATGTCCACCCAGCACCATCACAATGTTCTCATGCTTTTTGACAAACTTCTCCCAGATATCATCACCATCGTTAGATCGCGGTCTGGAATCAATGGTAGTATGCCAGCCCTCGCCCTCACTCATGGGCGTGCCGTCGCTGTGCAGGAAGGCGTGGGTGGTGACGATCACATTGTGATTCGGATGCGCCTCCACAACGCCATTGGCCCATTCCAGGATCTCATCGTCCGGAAGGAAATCCAGGGTCAGGATCAGATAAGGAATATTGCCGATGATAATGGTACGCCATGTATTTTCGATTTTATCGTCATAACTGCCCTCGTAACTGGAAATGTAGGGCTCTTTATTAAATGTCCGGTTAAACCGTTCCGTGGAATCGTGGTTGCCTATGATGAGGGAATAGGGCACCACGCCGTCCATTCTGGTGATCTGCTCATAGGCCAGCCGCCATTCATCGTTGGCATCATAGTCGGTAATATCACCCAAGCCAAGGACATACTGGATGTTTTTTGCTTCCTTATTATCCAGGATCCAATCATAGATCTTATGGAAATTATCCGGATCGTTCCGCAAAAGGATCTGTGTATCCGGCACGATCACCATAGAGTAGCTGTAATCCGTTACAGGCTCCTTTTCTGCAAACCAATAATCCTCTTTTTCTGCAGATGCAGGGAGTACCACCAGGGCAACCGCTATGCTCAGCACCAATAAAACTGTTATCATACGACGAATTTTGATCTTCATACTATTTCCTCCAGATCAAATATTACGATTACTGCCACGGTATTTCCCCGGTGTGCAGCCCACAAGTTTCTTAAACTGTCTGTTAAAATATGCCGCGTCAGAATACCCGGCCTGGTACCCAATGGCCGATATGCTCAGGTCGGATTCCACCAAAAGCATTTTTGCCAAGTCGATTCGCAGCATATTTAAATAATCCAAATAGGATTTGCCTGTGTATTTCTTGAAATAATAGTGAAAAGAACCCACACTCATTTTCGCGCAAGCGGCAACATCCTTAATGTAAATACGCTCCGTAAGGTGTTCCCGGGCATAGGAAATTGCCGCATTGATGTTTGTGCCATAGCCATCGAACTTCTTCGTGGAATCATAGCCCAGTCGGGTAACTTGTACGATATTGGTCAAAATTCGCAACAGGTAGCCCTTAAGTTCAATAATGCTGTAGGGTTGTTTTTTTGTGTAGATATTCAGCATTTTTTGCATGGTGTTTTCCATGCGCTGCTGCAGATCCTCGGGAATCACATATTTACACCGCACCTCGCATAGCACGCTGTAAAAAGCTTCCTGTCCCAGTTTTTCCATCTGGCTCAGCAGTGGATCTCCCAATAGAATATTGGGTGCAAAATCACAGCCAAAGATCATACATTCCACATCCTTGGGTATAATGCTGTGTTCCACATCCGGAGGAACCAGGATCAGATCACCGGCAATCACCTCACAACTCTCGCCTTCGATCTCATGCAGGCATACACCCTGTGACACATACCACATTTGAAAATATTCATGGGCATGGGCATTGGCAGGCCAGGTTTTTTGGCAGCCGCGTAATTCATAGATCTTAATATGATAGCCATCTGGGAAAGTTCTGGCAATATTTTGATATTTCAGCATAGTACATACCACCAGCCTTCATTCATCGCGTTCTGTAACCGTTCCCCTTCCCACCAATTCCGGGAAAAAGCGAATATTCACAGAAGCATCCAATTTATCGTAGAGAAATAATGTAAACGCCAAAAACAGGATCGGCAGAAAAACGGTCAATAGGACTCTGCCAAACAAGTGGGCATAGAAATTGGGGATCATGCAAATGATCACAGGAACAGACAGCACCAGCAGTCGCAATGCCATGCTCTTCCAATGATACAGCAGCACCACAAAGCTCAGCTTCACATTTTGCAAAAAGCTGTTGCGATAGACCGGGATACACACCACCAGGATCAGTGCTATGGGCAGCAGCAGTCCCAAAGCCAGTGCCGTAGGCAGAAACACCAGGTAGGAAGCCATTTGGCTTTCGGTGGTGTATGCCAACGCACTGCAGCTGACACACAGGTAGTTTACACCGCCTGCCAGGGCACCCAGCAGTAACATCTGCCATCCGTTTTGACGGACACCCTTGCGGTAGTCCTGCCAAAATGCCACATTTTCACCCCAGGCATACTGCCGGATCACATGGGCAATTCCCGATGCGCCCACAAAAAACAGCATATACAGCACAATATCCACCAATACTCTGAACTTTTTCAGTTGCAGAGCCATAGCGGTCAATTCACCTGCTGTCAGTCCGTTTCCCGGTGCATACAGCTGTGCCAGATATATATCCTCCATGAGTGCAGCGATGTGGATGGGTGCAGACAGGAGCAGAAGCAGCAAGCCCAGTTTTATAAACTGCCAACGGCGCAGCTGCATCAAATCGAAGAACACTTCCTTGCGGTTGTGGGGCAGCATATCCACGGTGTAATCCCTTGCCGCTTCCTTTTGTGCAAAAAAGCCCTTCCGTCTTTTTGGCTTGTCCGGATGGGGCAGATCACAATGGGTCGGACAGTTCTCGGAAACAATCTTTCCATCCTCCATCCACAGCACCCGATCTGCCAGCCAATTGGCATCCTGTTCATCATGGGTCACATAGATAACCGTTTGGTTTTGTTTTCTGGCAATATCGTATACCAGCTGACGCATCTGATCCCGGCATTGGGGATCCAAATTGGAAAAAGGCTCATCGTATAACACGATTTTCGGATCTTTTACCAATGCACGGGCAATGGCCAGTCTTTGCTGCTGGCCGCCGGACAGCTGCTTGGGCAGTCTGGTCAGCAATTTTTCCAGACCAACCTGCGCCGCCACAGTACGCACCGCCCGGTCGATCTGCTGACGCTTCCAGCCGCCGGAACGCAACGGGAACGCAATATTCTCATAGACCGTCAGATGGGGATACAGCACATATTCCTGGGATACATAGGCAACGGTTTTGCCGAGGTTTTTTATTTGCTTCCGGTCTTGATTTTCGATCAGCAGCTGACCGTCCACATAATCCATAAGGCCTGCGATCGCCTTTAACAGTGTAGTCTTTCCGCAGCCGGAGGGGCCCATAAGCACCGCAAACTGCCCAGGCTCTATATGAAGGGAAATCTGATCCACCGCAACGCCATAGCCCTTTTTTAGTTTGTAAAAAGCAGAAAACGCCTCCAGTTGGATCATATATTTCTCCTTAGATCATGTGGTTTTCAAAACATTCCAGCCAATTTTCCGCGATCACATTGGCACCTGCTACTGTGGGATGAATACCGTCAAACAGGAAATACTCTCCACCGTACTGCTCGGCAAGGGCATCAAATTGCTCCTGCAGAGAAATATACAGACAACCATGCTTTTGCGCAATTTTTCGTGTGATCTCCGCATACTCTTTAATTTCACAGAACTCTTTAAACTGCTCTGCCGTTTCCTTTCCTTCCAGCACAAAAGAACCCATGATTATGAATTTTGCATTGGGAAGAACCTTTTTGGTATCGGCGATCATCATGTCGTAGATCCGTTCAAACCGTTCCTGATCCACGCCGTTGCCGTACTTGATCTCATGGTAAACATCGTTGACGCCCACCATAATGGTCACAACATCCGGGTCATGATTCCAGCAATCCGCCTTGATCCGCTGATAAATGTCTACAATACGGTTGCCGCTGATGCCCCGGTTGATAATTTCAAACCGTTTCGGGTATTTCTTTGACAAAGCAGATTCCAGCAGAAACACATATCCGTTGCCATAGCAATAAGGATCGTTCCACTCCCGATTACGGCACATATCCGTAATGGAATCGCCAATAAATAACAGTTTCATATTTATGCCTCGTTGTTCAAACAGATTTTCTCGCCGGTGGTATAGCTGCGGTAAATGGCATCTGCCACCACCACCGGGTCAATAATGGATTCCAGGGGGAAGGGTTGCTCCTTGGTTCTGAGCATTTCCACAAACACCTTCAGTTCCTCATCAAAGATGGTAGAAATATCAATGGGCTGATGGACAATACCGCCCTTGGTATACAGGGTGCAGGCCGTTTGGAACACACCCTCAGTAAAGTGCAGAGATACCTGGATATCTACATACTCTGCGATCACGATCACAGTATTGCCCACACGGTTGGCATACACGCTGCGCATATCGCTGCCAAACAGGGCAAAGGCCATCTCGATCAAATGGGGCGCATAGAAGAAAAAGCCGTCATATTCAATATTCATAAAGATATTGAAGTTTACGCTGGCGGTGGTCAGTTGACCCTTTTCCCGAAGCTCCTTGATCTTCTCTGCCAATGCTACCACATCCGGTGCATACTTGCAAGCAGAACCGCCGCAGATCAAGCTGCCGCTTTTCTTCGCCTCTTCCACCAGCTGCTTCACCTCGTCCACGGATACGGTGTAGGGCTTATCAATGAACACATGCATACCCTGGCGGATATACTTGATGATCTGATCGTAATGACGGGAACCCCAGCGGGTGGTGATCATAACGGTGTCACAATCCTCAAAATCATCGGGGCTGTCCACCACATGGGGAATATTTGCTTTCTCTGCCAGCTGGGATGCGCTGTCATCCACGCCGAATGCCTTTACTACCTGAAAATCCTCATAGCGCATTTTCCCTTCCGCATCCGGCAAATTCAGCGCGGTGGCGAAGGATGTGGAGTGTGTGTTTTCTGCGCCAATAATGCCAACTTCAATCATAATTGCAGCTCCTTTTTATCACAAAATATGTACCATGGTGTTCACCGTAACATAGTAGTGCCAGTTATAGAATGCCAGATGCTCATCGTCACTGTTCTTCCAGGTAAAGGGCAGGATCTCGTCCTCCAGCTCTTCAATGCGCACACCCTCGTCCAAATGGGTCAGCAGTCTCTGTGCGCAGGTTTTCAGACGCTGGATCAGACCGCCAAAGCGGATATCCATGATCTCCAGACCCTGTCCCTTACACTCTGTGAGCCATTGCTTGGTAAACGCCTGCTGCAGAACCTCCACTCTACGGATAATTTCCGGATATACCTGCTCTGCCAGCTGGCGCATAGTCTCGCGATCCTGGCTCTGATAGGCCTTTCGTGTGCGGATACCCAAATCAATTTTCAATTCCAGCACATGGCTCAGCGCCTCTGCAGTTTTGAAGATCTGGGGGAACTGACCGCCGTGATAATCATGCAGCGCCTTGGTAATAGGAGGCATGGAGGGTGCATAGTCATCATGCACACGGGCATCCAGGAATCCAGAGAAGGGATCGCTGAACAGGAAGTACTTGCTGGGGCACTCAATGCACAGCTTGCTGTCACCCATCATGTTGGGCGTATCAATGAGCAAGAAGTCATCCAGTTCCATATCGGTCACCGCCCGAAATACATCGGCAAAGGTCTGCCGATCATCAATGCCGTAATTGCGCAGAGCAATATAGCACAAAGCAGGCAGCACAGAGAATACAGAGCAGTCTGCGCCGTTATCTCCCCAGCAGGTGGTGTAGAAATTCTTAATATTATGCTTTTCCATGGCAGGTAGTAATGCATTGGTGGTTTTCATGGTGTAATGGTTATGGGGCACCATACCGATACATTTCCAGGAAGAATTGACCATCCACACATCTCTGCCAAATTTATTATGTTCACACAGCATCCGATCGTACTGTTCGGTATCCAGGGAACGGTAATCCCAGTAAGCCAGTCCCACACATTCCGGGACCTTCTCACGAACCTCCTGGGGAACAGGATTGGTGCCGTAGTAATCTCCGTTGTTAACTTCTCTGAAGAACATATCCGACCACATATGGGGCTTAAAGCCATACTTTTTAGCAATCTCGCACACGCGGTTCAGATGCTTCAGAATAATTGTGAAGCAGTCCACATAGCCATGCTTCTTCAAATACCGTCCCAGACCAACCATATCCGCTTCGTCCATACCGATATTGATATGCTCTGTCTGGAAGCATTGGCGCATGGAGGCAAACATACCTTCGATCCATGCATAGGTTTCTTCATTGTCACAAAGTAAAATATCGTTCACATCGAACATATGACCCATCTCCCACCATTTTTTGGCAGGCAGTAAATGGGCGAGGGTTTGAATACAGGGAACTACCTGTACATCCAGGCTGCGACCGTAGGCATCGATCTCCTGCAATTCTTCCTTGCTGTAGCGACCACGCAGGTAACCGAAATAAGGATGTGAATCAATGGGATAAACATCCTCAATATACCAAAGGAACATATTGTAGCCCATTAAGGCATTCAGGCGAATCAATTTCTTGATCGTTTCCACCTTTAGCACGCCGTTACGGGAACAATCGTACATAACACCCATATTATCCAGACGGCAAGAACCCTTGGCGGTAAAATCCTGATCACCATGGCGTTTGAGTTCTACCAAAGCCTTTGCCAGCTGAACCTTATCACTATAACGGACGGTAATGCTGCTTCCCTGCCGACATACTTCATAGCCCTTTTCGCAGGCTTCCAATTGCATATTTTCCGGTGCGCTCCAATTCATCTGCGCCGCCAGCTGGGAAATGATCTCTTTCATAGATATGTTCCTTTCTTTTTTGTATCTTCCATCGGGCTTTCGCCCGATGGAAGAATTAGATTCACTTACTTGGTCAGACCCAAAGCTTCTGCCAATGCAGCTGCATCTGCATCTGCCCACAGATCTGCCATATTTGCAAAGTTGCCATTGACATCCAAAGCAAAATCAGACTTATCGCCGGCTGTGCCGTTAATCATCATATAGGCGTTGCCGGAGGCATTGACCGCATAACAGTTTTCAAACACAGACTCTGTCATGCCCTTTTCATTCACCTTACCAAAGGCAGTACCTACCTCAGCAGCGGCAGCCTTAATCTCCGCCACATTCACAATGCAGTTTCTAACGGCTGCGCCCTTCTTGATCTGACCCGCCAGCAAGCCGCAGCCCTGGTAGGTCCAGTTGCCGGCGGTCAATCCGTCATCCTGGATAGTACCGTAAATGTAAACATTCTCCACAGTACCGGTCAGAACATTACCCACCAGCAGAGCGGTTGCACCCTTGACATAGCTCTTGTCGATCTTCAGGTTCTTGATCGTGCCGGAAACATTGGGGAACAGACCGTTTTTAGAAGCCTGTGTAAAGACCTTGTAGAGAGTGTGACTTCTGCCATCAAAGGTACCGGCAAAAATATCCGCGCTTTCAAAGAACTTAATGCTGTTGCTAACACTCAGGTAGCCGCTTTCGGGGTCAATGTCTGCGCCCAGTGCCAGGCTGCCCGTGTAGGTCTTGCCGTCTTCCGCAACCGTCAGATGGGTCTTCATGGCATAAAGCTCATCCTTGGTATTGATAACCCAGATAAACTCACCGGTAACGGTGCAATCCATAGCTGTGGTAGCGATCTGCATAGTCAGCGCACCGGAAGGCATAGTTTCCTTCTGGAAGCTGGCTGCAGGAATGGTCAGAACACCATCTTCCAGGCTGGCATTTTCCATAGGAATACCTGCCAGGGTTACGGACTGCAACGAGCCCTTCAAAGACTTGTTTTCCAGCACAAAATTCTGGTCTGCCACATTCATATCATAGCTATTTTCTATAGCGATGGAAATGGAAGCTCTTTCAGGTGCAGGCAGCAGGAAGGTCTCCTCTGCCAGCTTTCTGGCTGCGCTATCCTCATCCAGCCACAGATCTGCAAGACTTGCATAATTTCCGTTTGCAGACAGGGCAAAGTCATACTTGTCGCCGGCCTTGCCATTGATGATCATGTAGGCTGCGCCGGAGGCGTTAATTGCATAGCAATTTTCAAATACCGCCTCAGTCATACCATTGGTATTGAGCTTACCGAAGGCAGTGCCCACTTCCAATGCGGCCTCATTGATAGCCTTTACATTGACGATGCTGTTCTTAATGGATGCGCCCTTCTTGATCTGACCCGCCAGCAAGCCGCAGCCCTGGTAGGTCCAGTCGCCACCGGCGGTCAAGTCGTCATCCTGGATAGTACCGTAAATGTAAACATTTTCCACAGTACCGGTCAGGATCTGTCCCACCAGTGCGCCTGCGCAGTTCTTGACATAGCAGTTTTCCATCTTCAGATTCTTGATCGTACCGGAAACATTGGGAAACAGACCGTTTCTAGCAGCCTGTGTAAAGACCTTGTAGAGAGTGTGACTTCTGCCATCAAAAGTACCGGCAAAAATATCCGCACTTTCAAAGAACTTGACGGTGTTGCTTACGTTCAGATAACCGCTGCCGGGGTTAATATCCGCACCCAGCGCCAGAGAGCCGTTGTAGGTCTTGCCGTCTTCCGCAACCGTCAAATGGGTCTTCATGGCATAAAGCTCTTCCTTGGTATTGATAACCCAGATAAACTCACCGGTAATCTCATAATCACAAGCTGCAGTTGCAATTTCCAGAGTCATAGTGCCGGTGGGCATGGTATCGAGCATGAATGCTTCCGCAGGAATAGTCAGAACACCATTCTCCCATGTGCCGGTCAAAGCAATGTCTGTGCCGGAAATGGTGATGCTCTCAGGAGCGGCAGCAATCTGCAGCTTCAGATCATTACCTGCTACATTCATGTCATAGGGTGTATCCAGAGTGATCTGTGCAGAGGGCTTTTCCAGACCCAGCTGCACGGCCAGAGCTGCCGCGTCAGCATCTGCCCACAGTTCATCCATGGTAGCAAACTGACCGTTTCCGGAATCAGCCGCAAAGGTCACCTTTTCCGGTGTGGTGGCGTAAGTCATGTAAACCTGACCGTTTGCATTGATTGCGTAGCAGTTTGTAAAGGATGTCCAGTTCATGGCATTGTAGTTGCCAATCTTACCGAAGGCAGTTGCCAGATTCAAGCCATCGGCAATGCTGACGACCTCTACAATGACATTTTTCACCTTGGCGCTGTCACGATAACGAGCTGCCAACAGACCGCAGCCAAAGTTATTAAGCTTATCGTCAGCAATCGTGCCGTTGCTTGTAATAGAGCCCTTCACATAGATGTTTTCCATCTGGCCGGTCAAGATCATACCAACCAGAGGTGCGGTACTAGACTTAACAGTAGCATTTAATACACGCAGGTTGCAGATCTTGCCGCTTACATTGGTAAACAAACCTTTATTGCTGCTTGCTGCAGACAGGGAATGGACAGCATAGCCTCTGCCATCAAAGGTACCAGCAAAATATTCGCTGGTAGTAAAAATACCATTGTTATAACCCATAGCAATCTCTTGGGTAATATCTGCACCCAGAGCCAAAGAACCGGTATAGTTAGTACCGTCAGCAACCAGGTGAGATTTCATTGCCCACAGTTCTGTGTCATTGTTGATGACCCAGGTGAAGTCGCCGGACAGAGTGTGGGTCTTTTCGCTGGTCTTGACCTCCAGGGTCAGAGCGCCGGAGGGCATGGTAGAGATCTGGAAGCTGGCTGCAGGAACGGTCAGCTTACCGTCCACCAGGGTAGCATCTGCCAGAGTCAGACCGCCCAGGGTGACGCTTTCCAGCTCACCGGTAAAGGCGCCGCTTTCCACAACCAGGTCATTACCAGCTACATTCATGTCAAATACGATTGCAGGATACAGAATGCTGTTAACAGTCCAGCTCTGCATAGCCTCGGAGGTAACGATCCAACTGCCCAGAGCCTTGATCTGTGCCTGGGAGTAGTTACCGATTTCAGCATTTACAGCCTCAACCATCTGACGCAGATTGCTGCTGTAGCTTTCAGACTCCAGCACAGTACCGTCATACAGCTTGATCTGTACGGTAGCATACAGAGGAGCCTCGCCGTAGTTTTCTGCATCATAATTGTTCACACGCAAGGTCAGGGGTTTGCCAGACTGGAAATCGGAAGCACCCTTCCATCTTTCCACAGGGCTAAACTGATCCAGCTGCAGGCTGAAGCCAAAAGCTTCTTCCGTGTCCAGCTGGGCAACAACCTTTGCATCACCATAGAACACAGCCTTATAGCCAACACCCTTGTTGCCGGTGCTGAGGCTCTGATGGGTAATTGCCAGGTCGTAACGGTGGAAGGAAACGACACCTTCCTCGTTTACTGCCACATAGCCTTCTTCAGATACATATTCACCGATGAAGTTCAGGATTTTACCGTAACCGTCGGCACAATCATAATCATCGGTAGATGCATCTTTACCGTACAGAACACCGTCAGTTACAGTAAGCTCTGCCAGGCTATAGCCGTTCAGATCCAGCTGCAGATCACCGGAGACAGAAATCTGTTCCTGAGAGTCTGCCAGCAGAGTAACAGTTTCGCCATTGGCGTTTGCCACTGCAGCAGCTACGGTAGCGTACTGTTGGTCACCAACACTTGCTACGTATGCGGTTTCTTCTGCAAAAACCGCCATAGGAAGCATGGACACGATCAGCAATGCTGCTAATACGGTAGCCAGAGAGAATTTTGCGCTGATTTTCTTGAATAACATGCGAATTCCTCCTACTAAATTATTTGCTGCATTGGGGGATGACCCAAATAACAGCTATTTGCTTCATAGCACCTCCCGGTATAAGGCCTTACCGGGAGGGCTATGCTGCTTATGTGATTCTTCGGATCATGACTTGGGAGCTTCCAATCCCAACTGTGTTGCCAGTGCTGCAGCCTTTTCATGCTGCCACAGGGCAATCATGTCCGCAAAATTACCGTTTGTCGACAAGGCAAAGTTCAACTTGTCGCCGCCGGTGCCATTGATCTTCATGTAAGCAACTCCGGATGCATTGACTGCATAGCAGTTTTCAAACACAGACTCTGTGAGAGATGCCACGTTGAGCTTGCCAAAGGCAGTACCGGCTTCCAAAGCATCGGTCTGGATCTCCTTGACCTGGACAATGCAGTTTTTCACCTTTGCACCGGTCTTAAGCTGGCAAGCCAGCAGACCACAGCCCTGGTAGGTCCAGTTGCCGCCGGCCTTCAGATCATCATCCTGTATGGTACCGCTGATGTACACATTTTCCACAGTGCCGGTCAGGATCTGTCCTACCAATGCGCCTGTGCAGTTGTCTACATAGCAGCTTTCCAGCTTCAGGTTCTTGATCGTGCCGGAAACATTGGGGAACAAGCCGTTTCTGGCTGTATGGACAAACAGCTTGTACAGGGTGTGATTTCTGCCGTCAAAGCTGCCGGCAAAAATATCTGCGCTTTCAAAGAACTTGATACTGTTACTTACACTTAGGTAGCCGCTTCCGGGGTTAATATCCGCACCCAACGCCAAGGAGCCCGTATAGGTTTTCCCATCCGTACCCACCGTCAGGTGGTTCTTCATGGCATAGAGTTCATCCTGGGTATTGATGACCCAAATAAATGTGCCGCTAACGGTACAGTCTACGTTCTCCATCCGGATCACAAGCTTCAACTGTCCACTGGGCATATTTGCTTTTTGGAAAGCAGCCGCAGGAATGGTCATTTTACCCTTTTCGACAGTTACGCCCTCCAGGCTGATGTCACAGCCTTCCACCTGTGCAGAAATGACCGTGCCACCGATAGAGGCATCGGTGATCACCAAATCATTGCCCTCCACATTCATATCGAAGGGTGTCTGCAGGTTCACTGTGATTTCTGCCCGTCCGGGAGCCTCCAGACCCAGAGACTGGGCCAAAGAGGCAGCCTGATCGTTTTGCCACAGGGCTGTCATATTGGCAAAATTGCCATTGGTACTTAGTGCAAAGTCCAGCTTATCACCACCGGTGCCGTTGATCTTCATGTAAGCAACTCCGGGGGCATTTACTGCATAACAGTTCTCAAAGACGGACTCTGTGAGAGATGCCACATTGAGCTTACCAAAGGCAGTACCGGCTTCCAATGCATTGGTCTGGATCTCATTGATCTGAACAATGCTGTTTCTGATCTTTGCACCGGTCTTGATCTGGCAAGCCAGCAGACCGCAGCCCTGGTAGGTCCAGTTGCCGCCGGCGGTCAATCCGTCATTTTGTAGTGTACCGCTGATGTAAACATTTTCCACAGTACCGGTCAGGATCTGTCCCACCAGTGCGCCTGTGCAGTTATTTACAAAGCAATTCTCCAGCTTCAGGTTCTTGATCGTACCGGAAACATTGGGGAACAAGCCGTTTCTGGCAGTATGGATAAACAGCTTATACAGGGTATGATTTCTGCCATCAAAGCTGCCAGCAAAAATATCCGCGCTTTCAAAGAACTTGATGCTGTTGCTTACACTCAGGTAGCCACTGCCGGGGTCAATATCCGCACCCAATGCCAAAGAACCGGTATAGGTCTTGCCGTCCGCCGCCACCGTCAGGTGGTTCTTCATGGCATAGAGTTCATCCTGGGTGTTGATGACCCAGATAAACTCACCGGTAACCGTAGCTTCCATGGTATCGGATTCCACCTGCAAGGTCAGCTTGCCGGAGGGCATATTGGATTTCTGGAATGCAGCAGCAGGAATGGTCAGAACACCACCGTTAAGCGTTGCGCCCTCCAGGGTAATGTCTGTACCCTGCAGGCTGACCTTGGTCAGCGCGCCCTTAAGCTGGCTGTCTGTCAGGACAAAGTCCTGTCCTGCCACATTCATATCCACGGCGTTGATCAGCTGGATCTGAACCTGGGTCTTGCCCGGAGCTTCCAGGCCAAGCACCTGCTCCGCCAGCTTTCTGGCTTCAGACTCAGGATATGTATGCCACAGCTCATAATAGCTTGCGTAGTGACCATTTCCGGAATCCGCCTCAAAGCCAAGCTTATCTGCGGTGGTTTGTCCGCTCTTATAGTTCATATAGGCAGCATTTTCTGCACCCAAAGCGTAACAATTGGTGAAGATGGTTTCTTTGATCTTATAATCACCCAATTTACCAAACGCCGTAGCCAACCGCAGATCCGAGGACATCTGCTGAACATCCACGATGACATTGTGCATTTGTGCGCCCAACCGATAAAGAGCAACAGGCAAACCGCATCCAAAGTTATTCAGATTACTGGTTTCCGACATACCGTCACCGGTAATGGATCCCTTGACATAGACATTTTCCATGGTGCCGGTCATGATTCGACCAACCAATGCCGCAGTATTCTTTTCTACCACAGCATTCATAACCTTCAAATTACAGATCTTACCGCTTACATTGGTAAACAAGCCTACCGATGCACCACGAACTGTAATGGAGGAAATGGAATGGAATCTTCCGTCAAAGGTACCGGCAAAGGTCTCTGCGGTGGTAAAGATGCCATTGGTTGTACCAAACAGCAACCCGTCGTTGATATCTGCACCCAGAGCAATGTAACCATCATAGATCACACCGTCATTGCTGATCAGATGCTCCTTCATGGCCAGCAACTGTGTTTTATTGTTGACCATCCAGATATACTGTCCGCTGATATCATAGTCCTCTGCATCCGTATGGATACGCAGAACCAGATTGCCGGACGGCATACCGGTCTTCACAAAGGAGGCAGCAGGAATCGTCAGTACACCATTTTGAAGCACGCCATTTTCCAGAGTAATTTCCGTACCCTTGACCGTAATGCTGATGAGCTGTCCGGTCAAACGAGAATCCGTGATCACCAGAGGCTGTGCATCCATATGGTTCATTTCATAGGACTCCGTAAGTGCAATGGGGACACCGGGCTTTTCAGGCTCGGTCAGACCCAGCTTCTGCGCCAGGGTTCTGGCCGCATCATCCTGCCACAACAGCCACATGGAATCAAAGTTCTTACAGGTAGTACCCTCAGTGAAGCTTCCGATCCGCTTCAGATCGTAGGTCATAAAGGTGTTGCCCTCTGCGTGGACTGCATAGGAGTTTTCAAAGACGCTGGTTTCCGTTGCCGCCTGACGGTGTAATTTACCGAAGGCGGTACCCAGCCGCAAGCCCTCTGCGATCTCTGTCAGCTCCACGATACAATCCAGCACTCTGGCATCATGGTCATACTTACCTGCCAACAGACCGGCACCGAAATTCTTCAGATTGGTAGTTTCCTTCATGCCGTCAGCGGTGATCTTGCCTTGTACATAGATATTCTCTACTGTACCAAACAAAGTACCGCCTACGACTGCCGCCGTATCTGCGCTGACAGCAGCATTGAGGATCTTCAGATTGCGAACTGTACCCTCCACATGACCAAACAAACCGATTCTGGAAGAACCGCTTGCCATATTCATGTTGGACAGGGTGTGGTATCTGCCGTCAAAGATACCCATAAAATAGGTATCCTTCATGGGATTGTTCTTGATAGTCACAGAGGCCAGATCCAGATCTGCACCCAGAGCCAGCATACCGTCATAATGCTTGCCATCGGACTGCACTGTCAAATGGGACTTCATATCCATCAGCTCAGCCGGGGTATTGATGACCCAGATCAGCTGCACCCCACGGACACAGTATTCCCAGCCGTCCTGACGGATCCAGATCTCCTGGTCGCCGGTTGCCAGCTGCGCCTGAACAGCCATCATATCTGCCTTATGGATCAGCAGGCTACCCTCCTGTACCGTAGCAGGAATCTGGACTCTTGCACCATCTGTGCCGAGCATCCAAACCTCAGTGGTGTTAATATGGGTAGGCAGGCCACTGATCTGCAGATCCTTCTGCTCCTTGGCATTCAGATCATAGGATTGTGTAGCTGTGATATACTCTGCAGCCTGTTCCAAGCCAAGCTGGCTTGCCAGTTCAGCCGCCTTGCTGTTACGCCAGAGCTTTGCCATGGTCTCAAAGCCAGCAGCTGCGAAATCGCATTTAATCCAGCCGCCGTTATAGCCCATGTAAGCTGCATTGGATGCGCCCACAACATAGCAGTTTTGGAACAGTTCTGCTGTGGCGCTTCTGCTCAGCTTACCCAAAGCAGTTGCCAGACGCAGATGCTCGCCCAAGCCGGTGGCATCCACGATCACATTGGAAACAACCGCATCCTTGCCGATTCTGCCTGCCAGCAGGCCTGCTCCGGCATTTTCGATGGCGGTATCCGCATTTGCACCGTCCTTATACAGACGACCCTGTACATAGATGTTCTCCGCTGTACCTGTCAGCACACCACCAACAACAGCCGCTGTGCTGTCAGTTACCAGAGAATCCACCACCAGCAGATTCTTTACTGTACCGCTGACATCTGCCAACAAGCCCACCCCTGCGTTATTGGCAACCACACCGGAGATCCGGTGCAATCTGCCGTCAAAAATGCCTGCATAGTCGATACCGGTCAATCCGATATTTCTAAGCAGCTTGCCGCTAAGATCAATGTCTGCACCCAGTGCCACATGACCGTAATAGACCGTTTCCGTTGCATTGGGGATCATGTGGGTCTTCATTTCCATGAGCTCATCGGCGTTATTGATCATCCAGATAAACTCACCGGTCACACCAATGATCTCGGTTTTGGTCTGCAGCAGAATGGTGATCTCACCGGAGGGCATCTCTTCACATTGGAAGGAAGCCGCCGGAATGGTCAGCTTGCCATTTTCCAGCTTCACATTCTCCATCTGCGCATAGGACTTGGCCACCATGACCTTTACCAGCTCACCGGTCAGCCTGGGATCCTCGATCACCAGATCCTCCTGACCCTCACGGTTCATTTCATAACGGATATCCGTAGAGATCGTCACCGTAGGTGCCGGTGTCTGTGCAGGACCCAAGGGTCTGGGTGCTTCCGGCTCAGACAGCTTAAATGTATCCCGTGCCAGCTTCATGGCAGTCTTGTTCTGCCAGAGCAGATACATGGTTTCAAAGCTTACATTACTGCTGTTCTTGGCAAATTCATGCCTCTGGGCGGTGGTGGAAGGTGCTTTTCCGTAATCCATATAGGCATTGCCCACAGCATTGACCGTATAGCAGTTGGTGAAAATCTTTTGTGTAACGATATCGTCACCAAACTTACCCATTGCGGTGGCAAGCCGCAAGCCCTTACTCATGCCGGTGACCTCCACGATCACATTCTTTACGGAGGCACCGTTGCGATACCGTGCAGACAGCAGGCTGGCTCCAAAATTATTGATATTGGAGTCCGTCAGCATGCCATCGCCGGTGATCTTGCCCTTCACATAGATGTTTTCCAGCTCACCGGTCAGGATACAGCCCACCAGAGGTGCATGATAGCTGCCCACATTGGCGTTCAAAATCTTCAAATTGCAGATCCTGCCGGACACATTGCTGAACAAGCCCCGGTTGCCTGCATTGGTGTGCAGGGAGATCTGGTGGATGCTGTACATGCGTCCGTCAAATGTGCCTGCAAAAGTTTGCTTGTCATTGAAGATCGCTCCGCTATAGGTAATCGTAATGGGATCGGTAATATCACTACCCAAAGCCAGCATACCGTCAAACACATCGCCGTCTGCCACCAGATGGTCCTTCATAGCCATCAGCTCGTTTGCATCGTGCATCACCCAGATGAAATCACCCAGGATCTCCATCTTTGTCTTGTCAGTCTCCACGATCAATACCAGACTGCCGGAGGGCATATTGGCAAGCTGGAAGGATTCTGCGGGAATGGTCAGCGTCTGACCGGACAGCTGTGCATTTTCCAGCACGATATCCGTATCCCGAACCTTGACCGATTTCAGATTACCCGTCAGCTTACTGCTGGTTACCGTCAGATCATTGCCCGATACATTCATATCAAAGGGCTTGGTCAGCTCCACATAGGGCAAGGGTCTTTCCAGCTTGAAGGTTTTTTCTGCCAGGTTTCTTGCCGCCGTATGCTCCCACAGGGCATGCATGGTGGCAAAGTTCTGATTGCCGCTGTTGCTGCGGAAATTCTTAAATTCCGCGGTGGTGGCAGGTGCTTTCCGATAATTCATAAACACCTTGCCGGATGCGTTGACCGTATAGCAATTCTGGAACACTGCATCGGTAACGATATCGTCACCCAGCTTACCCATGGCGGTTGCCATTCGCAGACCGGCCTTCAGAGAAACCAGCTCAACGATCACATTCTTGACCGATGCACCGTCTCTGTATCGACCTGCCAGCAAGCTGCAGCCAAAGTTATTCAGGTTGGTGCTTGCCTTCATGCCGTCGTCTAAAACAGAGCCGCGGACATAGATATTTTCCAGCTCACCGGTCAGGATCATGCCCACCAACGGTGCGCTGTAATTGCTGACGGTGGCATCCAGGATCTTCAAATTGCATATCCTGCCGGACACATTGCTGAACAGACCACGGTTGCCGGCATTACTGCTGATAACGATCCGCTTAATAGAATGCATCCGTCCGTCAAAGGTGCCGGCGAAGGTCTCTTTATCATTAAAAATACAATCGTTATAGGTAACGGTAATGGTGTCTGTAATATCTGCGCCCAGAGCCAGGTAGCCGCTGTAGACATCCCCGTCCTTGGTCAGATGCTCCTTCATGGCCTTCAGCTCCTGGGCATTGTTAATGACCCAGACCAGCTTGACACCATTGACATACAGATCATCCTCACCCTTGGCAGAGATCCGGATATAGTCCACCGTTGCCAGAGTGTCCTCCAGCCGCCGGATCTCCTCCCGGGGTATGGTGATCTTTCCTGCCAGACAGGGAACTGTCAATGCAATTTCCGTTCCGTCCAGCTTCTGCAGGTAGACCTTGGCGGTCTCCTGCTTAATGGGCAGGCCGGAAATGACCAGATCCGAGGTCTGTGCAGGATCGTTCATATAGAAGGTAACATTCTTCTGGATCTCCCGCTTGGTCTGGATGGATACAGTCTTGGAATACTTACCCCAGGACACCTTGATCCATGCCTTATCTGCAGAGGAGATCTGCTTATCAGACCAAATCTCATTGTCATTACGCTTAATATTGCTGTTGTTTACCTTAAAGCGGAATGCGCCAAAGTTCTGGGTCAGCTGTTCCTTTTCCTTTAAGGTCAGCATCACCTTGTCGGGAAGCTCGTTGAGCTCCTTAACAAAATAAGTTCGGGAGGAATGGAAGGTCAATGTACTGTAATCCCAAATGGAATCCGGGAATTCTTCCTTACGGTCGGCATAATAATCTGTACTCAAAATACCTTCCATGGTATTAAACCGACGCACAGATTTGACTGAGCCGTCAACGCCCTTATCACCGGCGGTATCCTTTCCGCCAAACAGCCGCATTCTGGAAACAACAAACACATTTTCCCAGGCACCCTTATTGGTAGATGCGGACAGGGCACCATAATTGATCACCGAGGAGCCAGGCTCCACCTTTGCGCTGTTGACCACAACAATATTCTTCAGCACATTGTTGGCGTTGCCCTGGGCAAACAGGCCAATTGTGGCAGATTTGGAATTATAGGTAGAGCTCCACTGGCTGATGCCCACATACACATTCTCCACGGTGCCGTAAACCGCATAGCCCAGCACCACTGCATGTCCGTCGGAATTGACCTTCACATTGGTAAATGCCACATTTTTCAGAACACCGGTGGAGGAGATCATGCCAAAGATACCGCCGCCGTGGGTCAGGTTGAAACCGTTAATGGTATAACCACAGCCATCGAAGGTACCCACAAGGCCTTTGCCCTCGCTGCTGTACCAGCCTCTGCCGACCACCTCCAGCTCGGACATATCAATGTTATTTCCCAGCACATAGTATCCGTCCGCCTTGATCTTGTCGATCTTGGAATTGTGCAGGAATATCTGTTTAAAATCATTGGGTGTGCGGATCACCTTGGATACGATCAAGGCATCCACACGATAGGAGATATTCTGACCTACGATCACCAGATCCCGTTCACCCAAAACGATCTCCTGCTGGGTGTCCAGCATGTTCTTATCCGGGTCCCACATGCTGACCTGGGAACTGTCCTGTCCGTCATAAACATCTTCGATCTTTTCGTTTTTGCCAAACACGGACCATGCATCCACTCTGCCGCCTGCAGACAGATCAATGATCAACGGTGTTTTCAATTCTTTTTCCACGGTGGCTTTGCATACCGTAAAGGTAATGCGGTTAGAGTTGACCTCACCTTCGGCAGGGGTCACAAATTGCGCCCACACTTCAGCGGTATCTCCGCGCTGTGCGCCGGGGGTAGCTGTAACCTCACCTTTTTCGTTCACCGTCACCACCTCAGGATCGGAGCTGACAAATGTCACCAGCTCTTTGATATCCTGATCTTCATAGCGTCCTTCCAGAACCTGGAGCAGCGAAACTGCACGGTAGACAGTCCCTTCCACCTCAGCCTCCTGCAGATAGACATCCTCGGTATAGCCCTCTGCAAAATCGATGCTCAGGGTGTAATCCGGAACCACATTTACCTCCACCTGGGCAACCAGCTGACCGTCAATACCGGCAGCCGTTGCCAAAGGACAGGTGGCCTTCACCGTCACATAGGTGGTTCCCACCTTTACACCGGTGATCACGCCCTTGTCGGTAACAGTCAGGATCTGTTCATCCTGGGAAGAAAAGCTATAGGAAATATCGTATTCCTTATTGTCTAATATTTGGTTTTTCAAACGCAGGGTAGGCAGGATCTGATTGGTCGTTCCTTTACCCACCTCATACACATTTTTGGGGAATACCACAATCGGATGGACAATGCCGGACACCTGCACAGAGCATTGTGCCTTGGCATCGCCGTAGCTGGCAGTAACCACTGCAGAGCCTGCCTTCAAGGCCATAAGCGTGCCATCGTTTACTGTGACCACAGTTTCGTCGGACACAGACCATTGCACCTTGGCATCTGCCACCTGGCTGCCCTTTTCCGTGACAACTGCAGTCAGCTGTGTTTTCTCCAGAGCATCCATCTGCAGGCTCTGGCTGGATAAGGCGATCTGCACGCCATCGGCACCGCCATCGCCAAAGCACATGGTGCAAACCAACACAACTGCCGCAAGCAACACAGCTGCCAACCCGATTATGATCAGCGATTTCTTCTTCATAACATACTCCTTTGCGCTGATCCCGTTCGGTAACCAACGAGATACCGGTCTTTAAGGCTTTACAACTGTGATCTGCAGTACCTGCTTCAAACCGTAGGCATCCTCGCCACCGGTCAGGCCATCACCACCCAGTCCACGCCAGGTGGCGATCACCGTCAGCTCGGTGGTACCTTCTGCCAGAGCGGTGATCTGTCCGTCATTGCTGACACTGATGACAGCAGGATCGGCCACCTGGAAGGTATAGGTGGTATCTGCATCTGTGCAATCCTTGCCGTTGTACATAACGGACATCTGCAGGTCATAGGTCTGACCCAAGCCTACCGTCAACGCACGGTTATCTACATTCCGGAAGCTAAGCTGTGGGATCATACCCAGATACATAACATCCACTGCGCACTCTGCCTTGGTGCCATCTGCCAGCTGAGCCGTTACGGTCGTCTTTCCGGCGCTCTTGGCAAATACGACGCCATCAGAAACCTCTACTACCGCAGGATTTGCGCTGGTCCATGTAACTGTCTGCTGGGCAGCTTCTCCGGTGCTATTGCTCACGGTGGCTGTCAGGGAGATCTTCTCATAAACACCCATAGAGAGGGTCGTTTGGTCAAGGCTGATGCTGTAGCTTTCTGCAGCATCCTTCTTTTCGTCGCCGCATGCTGCCAGCATAGCAAAGCACAAAATGCTCAGCATAAGCAAAATGATCGTTCTTTTCATATTCGTCACCTTTCCTTGGGTCTTAAATAATTCCCCATTCTTTCAGCAAATCGGTTATACTACCACCCAACTCTTTTTGCAGACCCAGATTTGCCAGCATTTGATCGTGATAGAATTGCTCCTTCGCCAGAGCAATATCCGCCTCAGTCATATTGGGTTGGTAGAGCATAAGCAACAGATAGTTATAAGCAATTCGCTCTGTTGATATGTTCTTTACATACATGTTGTACTTGGTCAAGTCCTCTGTCTTCAGGTATTCCACTTCCTCCAGAGCCTTGCTGATGGATGCCGTCCAGGTCTGCAAAAGCTGTCTGTTCCACAGCTTGGTGTCCAGAACCGCATAGAAAATGGATCTTGATCCACTATAGCCCAGTACATCGCTTTGATAGTTGGCATAGGTCTTCCACTGATAGAAGGTCTCCTTCATGGTATCAGCCGCCGGGCCAAAATAGTTTTCCATGAATTTGTCGATGAGCTCATTTATATCCTGATCCACATTCCAGGTCAGCTTGGAATACAGATAGATCTTCAGCCAGGACCAACCGGTGGCAGAGCCCGTTTGTCGGGACTGTCCCTGGTCATAGATGAAATCCACCTTGTTTTCAACTGCCAGCTTATAAATAGCCTGGGTGCTGTCAAAGGTATTGTAGGGTGTCAGATAATAGCTCATATTTGCCGAGTACATCCAGAAATAGAGCTTTTCTGACAGCACCGACCATCCCTTCATATTTTCCGCAATGGGGATGTTTACAGAGTCTTCATCGTAGAAATCCTTTGTGTAATCTCCGTTTGTCTCGCAGAAATAGGGAATCAAATGGGGATTACAGATCACACGGTCATCCACGGGGACATAAGCCTGCTGACTCTCGTCATACCGTACAGGCGGCTTATTGGTTGCGTGATACGCAAAGAACAGCACATAGAAATCCCGGTCATAGGGCTTTCCTTCCGGTGTCTGGAAATACTCCTCCACCATTTCGCACACCCGGTTCAGGAAGATCACAATGGATGCCGCCTGGGAGCCGTTGTAATAATTCATCATTTCCGTACAAGCCGGACAGGTGCACAGGGTCTGGGTGTCCTCATGGGTCATGGTGATCAGCACCTTGGTGGGATCGGATTTAAAATGCTCAATGATCACATCTGCCACGATCCGCTGCATCTGCTCCAGCTCCTGGGCATTGCCGTGGGCGGTGTAGCACAGATTCTTTTCATCGGTAGAAAACCAATCGGTCTTGTCGGGATAATCCGCTTTGGGGATATATTTGCCGGAGTTGTGCACATTGGCACCGCCTACCGGGATGACCATATCACCAAAGTTCACCAGACGCAGACGCTGGGCTGTCACCTTATCGCTCATAAGGAACTGGTAGTTTGTCATACGGATACCGATATCCGGCACATCCGTAATATCGTACTGCATCAGAGATACTTCTTTCACATCCCGGTCCAGCTTATAGCAATCCACGCCGAAGTAATCAAAGTCAAACAGCTGTGTCAGCAGCTCGTAGGCGCCAAACTGTGCGGCAACCTCCGTATTGCCAAGAATGAAAATGCTGTTGTCCAGGGTCTTGATGTGGAAGCCCTGCTCTCCCAGAACTTCGGTTTCCTTTTGTACACCGGCTGCACGGGCAATCTGATTATCGCCGATCACGATATAACAGGCATCTGCGCTGTAGGTCACATCCTCCGCGTATACCGTAGGCAGGTAAAAGCCGGTGGCTTCCAGAAAGAAATTCACAAAGTCCTTGGCGGCAGTCTCGATCCGCTCACCGCCATCGGTAGCAATGACTACGCTGTAGTTACAGCTGCCGTTTTGCAGGATGTATTTTCCGGTCTCGGACATATTGAAAATATGTACCGTACCCTCTACGGAAAAATCATTGGTATGGGATATATCAGTATTTCCGGAGGTCTGCTGGGTCTGTTTTTCCTGGGAAGATCCGTTTGTCAACAGCACCACAGCTGTCACCGCCGCAGCGATCAAGATCACAGCAACAGCCAAGATGATCCATATTCTTTTTTTCATATGAATTCCTCCTTACTCCACTGTGACCTGATAGCTGGCTATGGTCATATTGCCGGCAGAGTCCATTACCATGTATTGCACGGTGTAAACACCTGCATACTCCACGGTAAAGCTGCCGGTCTGTTTCAGCCCTTCATCCAGCAGGCCATAGACCTGATCCTGGGGCGTGACCACATAGGCATAAACGATAAAGCTCTCAAGGTCTGTATCCACATTATCGGTGATCTTGATCTGGGCAACAGGAATTTGGGTGTTGACCTTACCTGTTGTGACCGGGGGCAGGATCTGAACCTCCGGAGCCAGCACATCCGCAGAACTGATCACATAGCTGTAGACCAATTCGTTTCCGGAAGTATCCGTTACGGTATAATTTATGGTATAGCTGCCGTGCTGAACCAGAGGCAGTACATAGCTTTGGGCAGGATCTGTATTGGTATCCAAAAGTACATCGTCTTTAGAGACCGCATAGGTTCCGTCCGGTGCCAAAACATGCATTTGGCATACTGCAGACGGATCCAGAACATCCCCATAATATACCGCAGGGATCTCATACTCACTGCCGCAGGGGCGTGCACCTGCCGCGGCACTGGCAGAGATCATGGGTTTAATGTTGTCCACATAAATACCGGAGATCATCTGTCCGCAGATACTGAAAATATCCACGCCTGCCTGCTTCAGCCGGGTAATATCCTCCATCTCCACACGCAGGTAGGCCTTACTGCTGTTAAAGCCCTCAAAGGGGTTGCCCTGCAGGTCTGTTTCCACGGCATACATCAGCGCAGATGTACCTGTCGGCATGATCGTACAGCCTGCATCCTGGATATTCAGAGACAAGGGGGCATCCGGGTCATTGAATACCGTGCCTGCCAAACGACTTTCCTGGCCGTCATTGATGCTGAAGTACACAGCACCGCGATCCTGACGATAAGTAAACTTCAGCACAATGCTTTCGTCCACGGCATCTGTCAGATACAGATTGATCTTTTCAAATCCTCTGCCGGCTCCGGCAAAACGGATGGAGAAATCAAAGGTCTGAACGGTGTTGATAAAGGTGGTGCTGCAGGCTTCCTGCTCCTCTCCCTCCGGTACAAACCGAATGGATTTGGCCTTCACCTGGGACAGCATGCCTTCATTATCAAAATATTCGCCGATCTGATAGGTGCCGTTGTAGCCCACATCCTTTACCGGGAGCACCGCTGAGCAATACTCGGTGACCTGTCCGTTGTTTTCTGCCCGATAGATGATCTGGCAGGTTTCCCTGGCATAGGTCACAAAACGGTAGTCTGCCTTTCTTTCTGCACCGCCGTCTTCCACCACATAGATCTGGGGAATACATTGCTCTGCCTCACCGGATGCATACAACCGTGCATCGATCTGAGGCAAGGTATAAATACAGCCGTAGATCAAGGTTTTGGGCAGTACCGGCTCTTCAAAGAAGACCGGCTTATCGTTCTTTTCAATTTGCAGGGAAAATTCCGGAGTTTCCGTATAAACATAGTCACTGCAGTGATAACGCAGGGTATAGGTTCCTGCATATTCCGGGAAGAAGGACGGAGCCTGGGATGTGATGGCATACTCGGTTCCGTTTTCGCAAACAGCCACAGCGGACCACTGAACCTGTCCGCGCTGGTTTGCAAAGGCAGGAACAGGGATCTCATAGGTCTGACCGGCAACTCCCGTTTTGGGCTGAGAAACACTTACCGCAAATGCCTGGGCATCTTCCGGCTCTGCCTGTACAGAAATCTCCGCCGTTCCCACATTGCCATAGCGGTCTGCCGCCGTATATACAATGGTATACGCGCCTGCGGCAAAGGGAACAAAGCTTCCGTCCTGCACATTGAGCCGCAGCTGATTGGGCTTGCCGTAATTCAGATAAACTGCGCTGCTGACTGTCACATTACTGCTGTAGTCGTCCTTGGCAGAAGCGCCAAATACCCTATAGGGAGTCTGTGCCACAGCATTGGGAATACCGTCCTGAGGCGTTTCTACGGTGATCACAGGGGCGGTATCGTCCACAAACAGATTGCGCTGAAACAATTCCCCATTGGCCGCCACAGAGCCATCACCCAGCTTGGTAACTGCCAGATTCAGAGCCTCGGCGTTATAGTCGCTGCCCTCGATCTGCAAAAGACATTCACCGGTGGTAAAACCGGACCAAATATCCCCACCGTAAACACGGCTGTCAGAAAGCATGGTCACCAGCTGATTATTGGCATACAGGGTGTTGGTATTCACATCAAAGCGGAAAACCAGGGTTTGGGAGCCCACCTTGCCGGGTTCGTTGTGGGGTTCCTCCAGGGATACATAGCCGGGGTTTCCGCCCAGGGCGAACACGATATTGGCACCCCAAACATCGCCTTTATGGAGGGTATACAGGGTCTCGTCGATCTCCAGAGTGCCCTTGCCCCGCTCCAAGCCTGTGGGCTGCTGATGGGCAGCATTGGCTGTGATGTAGGAGGTTCGCTCTGCCCAGGCAGCACCGGCTTGGGCAGATACACCTTTTTTAATGGTGATGGTCACGAAATTCTCAGGATCGTAGATATCCGTAAGGGTAATATTGATCTTGCCTGTGTCATTGGAGCCAATGGCTTCAGGAATCACAAAGAATTCCAAAAAGCTTTCCTCTGACAGATCACGAAGATCGATGATCTGTGAATAGCTGAACTTGTCCGCGCTGGCAACGGATACCAGCATGGCCTGTCGGTCAATGGTGTAATTGCCATAAACAGGCTTGCCATAGCGTACATTGGATCGGGCAGAGCCCACCGCACACAATGCAGAATCCACGGTAAATTGCTCTGTCTTGGTGTACTGCTTTCCCTGGGCATCGTAAGCCACATACTCCAAAATGTACAGGCCTTCCTCCTGGGCCACAAAGCTGTCTGCAGCCTTATAGACCGCACCGAAGGGTCCGTGGATCAGTGCCACCGCAGTAAGCTTGGTGCCATCTGCTTCAAAAACATAGTCAGCAATGGGGATCTCCTGCCCCACCACATAGGACACTTCATTTTCTTCCGCAGCTGCCGCGCCAAATACGGCACACATGCCAAAAAGGATCATGCACAGCATCCACAGGCATATTTTTCTAAACAGTTTTGTCATAACTAACTCCTTGCGGCATTAGCCTTTAATGCCGCCCATGGTAAGACTTCCCATCAGCTTGTCCCGGAATGTAATGAATAGTGTCATAATCGGCAGCAGAAGAATAATACATGCCGCTACCTTTCTGGGCACCCAGCTTAGTTCACCCACGGTAGAATTACCAAGGTTAAACAAGCCCACAGCCAGAGTGGGATGGCTGGGAATATAAAGCAGAGGGGTTTGATAATCGTTCCAATAATCAATAAAACGAATCAACAGAATGGTCAGGAATGTATTTCTGACCAGCGGCAGCGTCACATGCAAAAGCGTTCTCCACTCCCCTGCGCCGTCAATATAGGCCGCATCCAGATAGGTATTGGGGAAGCTTTTAAATGCCGCGTAGTATACAAGGAAATACATGCCCAGGAAATGAAATTTCTGTATCCAGTTGCCATACATGGTGTTGTATATCCCCAGATCCTTCAGCATTTTCATTTCCGAAGGCGCAGAACCCACAATGGGCAGCACCATAGATACGATCACGATGCCGTAAATCACACCGTTGAACTTAAAATCTGTTTTGGCACAGACATAAGCTACCAGGCAGGGTACGATAGAAGAAATCAGCGCACCAACACCGGCATACAGCAAGGTGTTGTTCAGCATACCCCAGAAATTTACATACTGCTGCCGACCGCCGGACATAACAATGGTCTCAAATTTCTCGAATACGATCTCAAAATTTTCCCATGCCAGACCGAACTCCATATTGGGAAGACCCACCTTGTTGGTACGGAAATCCAGCAGATGCTTTAAGGAGGTGCTGATTCCCCATGCCAGCAACAATGCCATCATCAGAGAATACACCAGCAAAACCGTACAGATAATGCCGTACATTGGACTGGAGGTTTTTTTCAGTTTGCGAATGGTTTGATTCTTTTTCATACTGCATCACCTCACGCTGTAGGATCAGCCTTGTTCAGGAAATGCCGCACCAGGAAGGTGATCGGCACTACCACAAGGGTGAATAACACGCCCAAGGCCGCCAGATAAGGATACTCTGACATGGCCGCACCCTTGATACCCTTATATAAGTAGTATCCCAAGGTCCACACAGAGGGATCTGCGCTGACACCAAAGAAACTAAACAGGGACATCTGGTTGGTAAAAATACCTGCGATTCCCACAATGACAAAAGTGGAAATAGTGGGGAAAATCATGGGCAGGTCAATATACAAAAATTCCTTGAAGGGTGTTACGCCGTCCAGCAAGGCTGCCTCAGATATGGAATTATCAATGGCAGACATGGCATTGGAGAACATCATCATCTGTGTACCGAATCCGCACAGGATACAGAAGAAGATGATGGCACCATAGACCGTATCGGGGTCTACCAGTAAGCCCCACACTTCCTTACCTGTCAGGCTCTCTACCAGCGCAGGATAGGCATCTTCTGTAAAATACTTAAACAGCAGTGCCATGGTGATGTTGGAAACAATATGGGGTATGAAGGCAACCACCCGGAACATACCGGAGAACCGACGCTTCTTTGCCACGTAGAAGGCAAAGAAGGTGGTTGCGATCATCAGAAGAATACTGATGCCGTAATACTTTACGGAATTTAACAGCGCATTCCACAGCTGATCGTTTTTTCCGAACTCATAAGCAATCCGCTTAAAATTCACCAAGCCGTCAAAATAAAACTCACCGGTCATGGCGTCATAGCTTTGAAATGCCATGAGGATCGAGTTAATATTGACACCGATATAAAATATGCAGTATTGCAGTATCGGCAGGGTCACGATAGACAGATAGAATCCCAGCTTCTGTCTCCGTGCCCGTTTTTTAGTTGGTATTTTCTTAACAATTCTCATAGCATTTCCAATCTTAGTTCTGGTTTATGTAGCGTCCGTAGGTAGCTTCCCAATCCTGCTGGGTCATAGCCATGCCCTTGAAATAGTCCACAGCGCTCTTCTGTCCGCCGCGGAAGGCAACCACCGGGAACAAATACTGGTCGCTGTTCCAATAGGACTCATAAGCGGTCAGAGTGGTTTCGTTATTGATGAACAGCACACTGCTGGACATAGGCGTAATGATAACGGACTCGTTTCGCAGTTCGATCAGATTTCTGTAGAAGCTGCTCAGATTTGCCTTTGTATCCTCGGTCAGCTCATAGTTGACACCACGGAGCATACCGGTAGACTTGGTAAAGATATTCAGGCCTTCATCGGAATAGCAGAACTTCACAAACAGCTTTGCAACTTCCAGTCTGGCGCCGGTAGACTTGGCATTGATACCGCAGTAGCAATTCATACAATCGTTGAGAACCTGGGTCTTGCCATTACTGCTGTCCACCGTACCGCTGTATACACCGGGCATTGCCATCCAGCCAAAGTTTCTGTTCTTCGCCGCATCGCCGAAGGCAGAAATGGACAATTCAACAGAGTCCGCAGCTTCCTTTGCCCACCAAGTACCTTCGATGAGCATAGCAATAGGCTTATTCTCCAGCTTACTGAATACATAGGTCTGCTGGGCTTCCTTGTTGGACATGGTCAGCTTACCCATGCTGTCCTTGTAATAGTAATCGGACTTATTAAAAATAGTGAACAGGAATTCCAATGCTCTGTACTTTGCCTCGGTCTGTCTGAGCAGATAGCCGTTTTCTTCAGTGATGGTCATAGCCTCCACCACAGGCTGACCGTTGGTAAAGTGCGTAACGATGTTGGTGGTGGCATCCAAGCTACCCACACCGTAGTTATAATTCAGCTTTGCGCCTTCTTCACCGGCCATAGTCTCAGACAAAGCGTACAGCAGGAACTCGGAGTAAGCATTCTGCTCACCGGACCAAACAAAGGGTGTGATGCCCTTCTGAACCATGTAATCACAGAGCTTGAAGAATTCCTCATAGGTAGCGGGCAGACCGTCATCTGTGGTACCTACCACACCGTCGGGACCTGCAGAGCGCTGTTCTGTGCTGCTGAGAATAAAATCGCTGTAGGTTCTGTCTGCGGCAAAATACAGGTTGTTTTCCTCAAACAGGTCAATATCATAGACCACACCGCGGAATGCTTCGTAGTGGGGCAGCGCATAATACTTGCCGTCACGGGCAGTCAGCGCGGCAGCCTTATTGTCGCTGAGCTTGGATTCAATGGTCTTGCCATCGTCTCCTACTTCCTTCACCAGGTCACTAATGTCTAACAGGTTGCCCTTTGCTGCCCAGTCATTGTATCGAAGATTTTCGTTAAAAATGATGTCGTAGGTAGAATTAGGGAAGGAATCCAGCATGGATACTGCTGTCATCTTCTGCTTGTCGGGGATGATCTGCACGCCCATTTTGCCTTCCTCAAAAGAGGTATTGGCATATTTGGCTTCAAAAGCCTTAATGGTCTCATCCAGCCACTCATTGCCTACACCGCCGTTGTAGCTGAACACATACATTTGTGTCTTGTCGTTGTCCACCTCAATGGCACCGCCGCCGCTGCTGGTGCCGCAGCCGGTCAGGAATGTACACATGCTCAAAATGAAACAAACAGATAAGGTCAATCCAATGATTCTCTTTGCAATTTTCATTTTTATGCTCCTTTTTTAAATAGGTTCAATTTCTTCACTTTTACCCTGAGATCGTCCTGCCGCCAACACAATCCTGACTGCCTTGGAAGCCTCTATATGATCCACAGGGAATTTTTCACCGGTTTCCACACATTCATAATAGTGCTTGATCAGATTGTAGTGACCGATACCCCAATAGCTTTTGCCATCGATATCCACATTTTCCATATTCACTACAACAAATTCGTTATTTTTCAGCAGCTGCTTGGCATGGAACTCATAGTTGCCGCTGCCGGTCTTTACATTCATGACGCCGGTAAAGTTGGCAACCGCAGAATTGGTTGCATACAGCTGAGATACCACACCGTCTCCGTAATCGAAGAACAGCTCTGCCGTATCCTCCGCCTCAATGCAGTCTGCCAGGGTGTGGGTTGCCAGGTTGGCAACGATCCGCTTGGGCATACCCCCAAACCAGATCAATTGGTCAATACAATGGATGGCCTGGTTAATGAGCAGCGCACCGCCCTCCGTGGCGAACTTTCCCCGCCAGTCACCGGAACGGTAGTAGGCTGCATCCTTATGCCATGCCTGGAAAGCAGCCGCACCGCAGAAGCCTTCCTCTGCAATCCGTTGTTTTACATATTGATTATTGGCAATGTAGCGGTGCTGGAAGCATACACCCAGCATAGCCTTGGACTTTTTTACCGCTGCATCAATAATCTCAAATTCCTCAGGCTTAATATAAAGGGGTTTTTCACACAGACAATGGATACCCCGACCCAGGATCTCCACGATCATTTCCGTGTGCAGATAGTGGGGGGTCAAAATATGGGCCACATCCGGCTTTTCCGCATCCAGCATCTGCCGGTAATCCGTATAGATCCGTGCATCCAGACCAAACCGCCGGCAATGGTTTTCCGCTTTCTCCGGGTCTATATCGCATACTGCCGCGATATTGCGACCCAGGCGTTTCATCACATCCGTATGAGCCACAGCAATGGCACCGCAGCCGATCAATACCGATTTCAGTTCCTTCACGGTTATTTCACCTTCTCTCCTTTGAGATAGATGGATGTAACATCAATGTTTTCATTAAAAAGTATCAGATCTGCGTCATATCCCTCTGCGATCCTGCCTTTTTTCAGCTTAGGTGCCACAAAGGATATGGGCGTTTGGGTCATCATCTGTACCGCCAGGGGCAGAGGCGTTCCGGCCTGCACCATAGTGCACACCAACCGGTCTGTGGTGGCAATACTGCCGCCAAAGGCTTGACGATCCAGTAGCTTTGCCACACCGTCCTCGATGATCACCGGCTGGGGACAATCCGCACTGCCTAAATAAGATTCCGTTACATTTTGCCCTGCCGCACGCATGGCATCTGTAATTAACGCTACAGTTTCCGGCTTTTTAAACTTGGTCACGAACTGCAGCAGAGAATTGGGCAGATGACAGCCGTCCGCAATGATCTCCACCCACAGGTCGTCCATCAGATATGCCGCCTCCACAATGCCCGCATGGCGGAAGCCCCCAATGCGCTTAATGGAGGAACAAGCACTGTACAGATGGGTGACCATGGAGTAGCCATTGTCAAAGGCACGGCTGACCGTGTCATAGTCCGCATCGGAGTGACCTATGGACATGACCACGCCCTGTTTTGCCATATTCTTACCAAATTCTATGGCACCTTCCAGTTCCGGAGCGGCTGTCCAGCGGATAATACCGCCCTGAGAAGCCTCCCACAGCTGCATATATTCCTTTTCACAGGGGGGCTTGAGCTGCTCCGGACGCATGGCACCTGCCATAGCAGGATTCAGATAGGGTCCTTCCAAATGCAGTCCCAACAGGTTACAACGGATGGACATATCCTTCTTGGCTTCCATAAACTGCTCCACCGCAAACAGGGTCTGGGAAAGATCCGCAGAGATGGTAGTGGGCACAATGGAAGTGGTGCCGTGCTGCAAATGGCTTTCACAGGCAGCCCCATAGGCACTTGCGCCGTCCATAAAATCTGCACCGCCACCGCCGTGGACATGAATGTCCACAAAGCCTGCAGACAGATATTGACCTTTACCGTCCACCTGCACACCCTCCATGGGCATATGTGCCGGCACCACAGCCGCGATCTTACCGTCCTTCAGGCCTACCTGATATCCTTCCAGAACCTTGCCGTCTGTAACGATCTTTACATTTTTAATAACGGTATCCATAACATTACTCTTTTATCAGTTGGTATAGACAGGCAAACAGATTCTCCAAACATTCGTCGGTAGATTCCACACCGCCCTCAGAGAAGGCAGAGCCACCGGGTCGGAGCATCAATTCCTTGTCTATGGTTACATTTTTCTTATAATGGGTTTCCAGAGTCACATAGCCCTCATAACCGTCCCGTTTCAATGCACGGAACAAGCCGGGAAAATCAGCCTCTCCCTTACAAAGGGCCACGCCCTGTGTTTCCCCGTCTGCATGTACAGCATCCTTTAAATGCACATGCACGATATGATCCTTCAGAAACCGGTATCCATCCGGATAACCCGGCTCGGTCTCGCCGTAGAGGCTGTTGCCGGGATCCCACAGGGCTCCCACATGGTCACAGTCTACCTTGTCCAGGAGCTTTGCCAGTTTTTCACCGCTGGATGCATTGACGCTGGGTTCATTTTCAATTGCCAGCACAACACCTGCATCCCGGGCGATCTGTCCGTACTTTTGAAGCTTTTTCACCAGGGCGGCTTCGTCATAATTCTCAGATTTAAAGTATGTAAATGCCCGAACGATCTTACAGCCTAATTTTTTTGCAACCGCGATCGCCCCATCCAATTGTGCATCGTTCTCCTGTCCCTGCTCACACTTGAGCACAGAAGAGCACAGGGCAGAGATCTGCAGATTGTATTTGGCAGCCACCGCCAGGATCTTTTCGATCTGGGCATCGGTCAGTTTTTCCGGTGCAGTATCCTCCACACTGCGGATCTCGATAGCCGCCAGATGATACTTGTCTGCCAGCTGGCAGGCAACTTCTATATCCTGGCTGATCTCGTCGGTGATCACACTGACGGGAAACAATGCGTGCAGGCCGCTGTCCGCATCTAAGTACATGGTGGCATTTTCATGGTTGCGCATGATGGTAGCAGGCACATTCTCATGGATGGGGCCGTACATGGTCTTCACCGCAGCTGCCGCCTTGGTGGGAGCAGGTACGGTACAGATCATGCGTTTGGCGGCGGTCAGCGCAGGGATGGTCAGAGTCACCGCATGGGTGGGCACCTGATCCAGGCTGGCAAAGCAGCCGTCATTGACCTGCTGCTGACGGCAGGTCTGGTCAAGCTCCACCACCTTCAGCTTACAGGGATCGTTGAAATCCGCCACATGGGGGTCATTGAAGGCAATGTGGGCGTTCTCGCCAATACCCAGGAACACAATATCCACAGGATAATCTTCCAAAAGCTTGGTATACTCCCGGCAAACAGATTCCGCGTCCGGGTACTCACTTAAATAATGCACTTCTTTGAAGGGCAACTTAGAAAAAATAGCCGCTTCCAGGAAATTGCCGAAGCATTGGGGTGCCTGCTTGGGCAAGCCAATGTATTCGTCCATATGGAAGGCTCGGACTCTTGTCCAGTCGATCCCTTCACTTGCCACCAGATGTGCCAGAGTCTCATTCTGGGAAGGTGCCGCCGCAAAAATAATGTTGACAAACGCCTGCTTCTCCAAAAGCTGACGGATAAACTCTGCGCCATCGGCGGCAGCCGCCTGACCCATAGAATCTCTGTCCTTGAAGATATGGGTAGTCAGCTTATCGGTGACCACACTCTTGTAGCAATTCATCACAGCTGGATCTCCTCATTGGTCTCGGAAGATTTGTAGATAGCCAAAATGGTATCCACCGCCTTACGACCCTCCAGGGGTGTTGCCAAGGGCTCCCGGTCAAAGCGGATAGCATCTACAAAGTCCTGCATAATGGGCAGATGACCGTAGGCACCAATGGCCTGGGGGTTGTCCTTCAGAGAGATGCCCTCTTCCTTCTGGTCATTCTCCTCTTTGACACCGCTTTTCAGCTCCCATTGGATCAGACCCTTATCATCAAAGATGATACTGCCGTTTTCGCAATGGATCTCAAACCGTGTTTCCTGGGCAGGATATACACAGGTGGAGCTCTCAATAATGCCAATGGCACCGTTCTTGTATTTTACTGTACAAACAGCCGCATCCTCAACTGGAATATCATGGAATTGTGTACGGGCTACGCCATAGATCTTGTCGATACCACCCATAAACCAGCTGATCAGATCCACACCGTGAACGCCCTGGTTCATCAGAGATCCGCCGCCGTCCATTTCCCAGGTAGCACGCCAGCCGGCACTCTTGTAATACTCTGCGGTTCTGTGATACTTTAAGTAGGCAGAAGCCATCAGGGGGCGGCCAAATTCGCCGCTGTCCAATGCCGCCTTGACCTTCATGGGAATGGGTTGGGTCCTGCGCTGGAATACACAGGCAAACTTCTTGCCGGATGCCAGATATGCTTCACAAACCGCATCCAGCTTTTCCTTGGTGATCTCCATGGGTTTCTCGCAGATCACATGCTTATCTGCCTTCAGAGCATCCATGGCGATCTGACCGTGCAAACCGCTGGGCACGCATACGCAGACCGCATCAATGTCCTTCTGTGCCAGCAGTTCATGATAATCTGCATAGACACGGGAAGGATCTACCTGAAACTGCTCAGCAAACTTCTTTGCCTTTTCCAGATCAATGTCGCATACCGCAACCAGTTGAGCGCCCTCAGCCTTCTCCAGCGCACGGGAATGATAGGGTGCAATAACACCGCATCCAATAATCGCAAAGTTTAACATTTCTCAAATTTGGCGACTCTGCTCCTCAGGTAATCAGAACAGTCCGCCCCCTCCTTTACAGCAATGATTTCATAATGATATTATCCAATGTAGGGACAGAATTTTATATTTTCCCTATCAAAATTATACGAAACCCCAATCACCTAAACAATAGACAATCCTACACAAAAATTGGATGATTATAAAAATTCGACAAGGACCTGACCTCTTGTTTTCAGGTCATTTTCTGTTTCTGCGGGTTATGCTCCTGCCCCATGAAAACGATCGTCGGACAGCATCACTGCCATCCGACGATCTTCTGCATATATTCAGTTTTCCCAGGCCAGAATGTTGGCGATCTTCCAGGCGGACATAGCCGTCTCAAACTTTCTGCACATAGCCTGAACCGCTTGCTTCTGGGCAGTTGCGAAGCTGCTGAAACTGTTGTTCACAAGTTCCAGTACATTGCGCATACTGTACGAAACCGGATCACTCTCAATGACGGTTCCGTCTACCAAGGTAACAACTACACAGGCATTTACAGGGGTTTTGCCATGATTTGCCACATCAAAATTCTTCAGCCGCAGGGTCAGAAGATTTTGGAAGGAGGCTGTACGGCTGACCACACGATCCTCGGTAACCCACAGCTTATAGCCTATGGAGGCGACCTGTGCCTGCATCATTTCATCACCATAGAACTCTGCCTTGTAGCCGAAGCCCGTAACCGCAGGTGCCAGACTGACCGTGGTAATGCCCATATAGAAGCGGTGGAAGGATACGCCACCAGCCTCTTTGATTGCCAGGTAACGCTTGGCGTCGCTGTTGCGGCAGTTGGAAGCATACAGACCCACCACCGTTTCGATCTTAGCACCGCTGGTCTTGTAGTTGTCTGTAGCACTGTCCATACCATACAAAGTTCCGGAAACCGTAACCTTAGACAGACTGCAGCCGTTCAGATCCAGGTACAGGTCACCCCGGGCGGTGATTGCTTCATCCGAATCTGCCATCAGCTTGACCACACCGCCACCGGCTGCATCCACAGCCTCCTGTACCGTTTCATATGGGGTACCGTTCACCGTTGCCTTCGTAACAAGTATGGGGATCTCTTCCGAAACCACATTGCCGCAAACGCAGGTTTTCTGCCGAATACCTGCCGCAGTCAGGGTGGGCTGCTGGATGATCTCATATTCACCGTAGCTGTGAACAATATCTTCATCGTATTTGCAATGCTTGCAATACACCGCATGGGTGCCATCCAGATTGTCTGTATAGGTCAGATATTTCAGATGACTGGGATAATGGTAATAGCCGCAGGTTTTGCAGGTTCTTTTATGGGTAGAAGGATCATCCGGATTCACTGCAAAACTCCAGGGCGCATGTTTTTCTACGATGGTATCCCCACAGCGGGTGCATTGGGTGGTATGATAGGTGTCATCCGTAGGTGTGGTCACATATTGGTGAGAACAGGTTTTTCCCGTTTGCCACGCCAGTACCGGGAATCCGCCGTTGACGGCATTTACATCTCCGTCAAAGCCATCACCCAAAACAGAAGCATAGCCTTTCATGGCATCTGCCGATACCAATGCCGTATTGGAAACTACCAGGTTGTTGGCTGTCTTGACGGGCTTGATGCCGCCAACGGCATAGCAGTTGTCCATACTTCCCGTTGCCGAAGCATGGGCAATGCTCAAAACGCCGTAGCTATGCCCCACATTGTAGCAATTTCTTATTGCTATATTCTTGGCCGCACTTGTCAGGTTTCCGATCATACCGCCGGTGGAATTTCCGTAGTTCTTTCCGGAAATATAGGCAACATTGTAGCAGTTTTCGATGGTACAGTTACTGCCTGCCACACGACCGGCAATGCCGCCAACAATATTATTACCGTAAACGGTAGCCTTGTTATAGCAGCCGCTGACGGTGGTACTTGAGCCAACGCTGCCCACGATACCGCCGACCTTTTCATTACCCAAGATCAAGCCGCTTTCCACGCCCACATTTTGGATGGTTGCACCGCTGACCTGTCCAAACAGGCCCGTAAAGCCATTCCGGTCGCAAACCGTCAGATTGCCGATGGTATACCCACAGCCATCAAACTGTCCCTTAAAAGTATAGCTCTTGGTTTCGTCTGCGCCACCGATGGACAGCCAGGGCGCACCTGCCAGATCAATATTTCCCTGCAGCTGGATCTTTTTGCCGGAGAAGGTATCTCCCTTTCTGACCAAATAGGACATTAGGCGCAGATCATCTGCACAGGTGATTTGATAAACACCATCGGTTACCGTCAGGGTGGTTGCCTTCCCTGTATTCTCCCAGGCAAGCACCGGGAACATGCCGTTATGCACGAAATAATCCTCTGCAAACTTGCTTCCCAGGCCTGCGGCGCTGTTTCGCAGATCTGCCGGGGACAGTTGGTAAGAATCGGTTATCACCAGGGAATTAGGCTCGTCGGACAGGGTAACGGAATCTACGGTATAGCAGTTGGTGATTTCCGCTGTGGTGACGGATGCATTGACCCGTCCGATGATGCCGCAGGAATGTTCTGAATTATTATAACAGTTTTTGATCACCGCGTTCTGTCCGTCACTTGCCATATAACCCGCAATGCCGCCGGAGCTGTTTGCGGCAAAAACGCCGCCCGTATTATAACAGTTTTCTACGGTGCATCCCTTTTGGGAGATCATGCCCACAATGCCGCCTATAGCGGTTCTGCCGGAAATAACGGCTTTGTTGTAGCAGCCGGAAATCACAGCACCGGAGCGGATCACACCGGCTATGGCACCGGCTTTTTCCGTTCCGATCACGATGCCGCTTTCAATGCCCACATTGCGGATAGTGCCTCCGGAAACGAAGCCAAACAACCCCACATAGGAGTTTCCACCGGTGACCGTCAGATTTTTGACGGTGTGTCCGCCGCCATCAAAGGTTCCTGCAAAATAGGGATTTTGCTGCTCATCGCTGACAATGTTGCCACCAATGGGTATCCATTCCACACCCTCCAGATCAATGTCCGCACACAGGCGAACGGTTTTCCCTGCAAAGGTGTTATGCTCTACATTCACCATATAGGCAAAGCTCCGAAGCGCCTGGGCAGAATCAATGCAATAGGCTCCGCTGTCGTCCTGGGGCAGGGTCTGCACAGCACCGTAAAGCGGTGCCGCCAGCACAGGGAATCCCCTGTTTTGCTGCAGGACAGCATCCTGCATATAGGCTGTGCCAAGCAATGTATCTGCCGTCTGCAATTCTGTCTGCCCAAGGCTTTGGCAGTTTGTAAGGGTATAGCCAGCGGTGCTGAGCACAAGAGGCACATCGGTCAAACCATAACAGTTTTGGAAGGAAATGCCCGTTGCAGAAGCACTTAAGGTTGCCGCTAAGCCACCGGCAGAGCTACCGGTCACAGAACCGGCATTGTAGCAATTCACGATGGCAGAACCGGATGCGCTGGCAGAGAACCAGCCGATCAAACCGCCGGCGATCAGATCCGCCCGGATGGTGCCGGTATTATAGCAGTTTTCCAAATGAACGGCATCGGGAACACCGATCAGGCCGCCGGTCTGGCTGTTGCCTCGGATATATGCCCGATTGTAACAGTTTTTGATCGTACCGTCGCAATAACCGGCTAAGCCTGCCACCTTCTTCGCACCGGTCACCCGACCGCTTTCAATGCCCAGGTTTTGTATGGTGCCCTGAACAGAGCCAAACAGACCTACATAGGAACGGTTGGCGGTAATGCTGAGGTTGCGAATACAATGACCTTGTCCGTCAAATGTGCCCTGGAACACCTTACCTTTATTGGTGTCAGAGGTAGAATTGCCGCCAATGGGTATCCATTCCTGCATTTGCAGGTCAAGATTGCAACCCAGCTTCACCGTTTTTCCTTTATAAGTATTCTTTCCGCTGTTTACCTCGTAGGCAAGCATGCGAAGCTGTGCAACGGTGTCAATGGTCAGATCCTCCGGAATTGTCGTCTGGCATTGCCATGCCAGTACCGGGAATCCTTCGTTTTCCATTTCGCAGTCATAAACAAAGCTGGTTCCCAGAGAAATGGCCGCACCCTTCATGCGTGCAACAATGGAATGTTTGGCATTTGAGGAATAACTCTCCAAGGCAGTATTGTCTGTTACCGCCTCACTTTTTATGGGTGTAGTGGCATAACAGTTGGAGACGGTAACCTTTGTAACCAACAGATCCTGCTCTGTAGTGTTATAAAATCCGATCAGTCCGCATCTGCCAAGGGTGTCGCTGAGATTGCCTGTATGGTAGCAGCTTTTCATGGTCAGGGTGGTTTTGCTGGCAAGATAGCCTACGATACCGCCGGCCATACTGCCATTGCTTCTGACAGAGGCATGGTTATAGCAATTGGTAATGGAGCTGGTGCCGCTCAGCTGACCCACCAGGCCGCCGTTTGTGCCACCGAAGGAAACCACATCTGCCCTGTTGAAGCAATTATCCAGGGTCACTTGGTTGGCAAATCCCATCAAACCGCCGGACACACCGCCGCTGAACACAGTTCCGCTTTCAATGCCTACATTCTTCACCGTAGCCAAATATGTCTGACCAAAGAAGCCAACATTTTTGCTGTTGGGTTCAAAAATAAACAGATTTTTTATTGTATGATTTCCGCCATCAAAGACGCCCCTGAAGGTCGTCCCCGTGCCGCAGCCGCCGATGGGTGTAAATGTGCGGCCCTTCAGATCAATATTACCCATCAGCTTAACGGTTTTGCCCTCAAAGGTGGTACCGGCATTTACCATCTGTGCAAACAGCATAAGCTGCTCGGCATTGCTGATCTCATAGACTCCCTGGCTGTTCTTGGTAAGGGTCTGGGTCTTGTCATACTTGGACAGCAAGCCGTCGAAGCCATCCACAGCCACCTCCGGCAATGCTTTTGCCCGATCCCCATCCGTCAAAACCGGGGTAAACACAACGGCAATATTTGCGTTTGTTACATTTTCCAGGTGAATGGCCAGCTTTTTGTATTCTGTTCTGCTTTTTTGCCCGGAAGGATTGGGGGATGTGGCAAGGGGCTGTGCATCCATCACCGTAAACACCGCATCCGAAGGCTCTGCAATTTGGGCAAGCAAAGTCTTATCCCCTATGGTCAGCTCTGCGGTTTTTCCGTCTGCAGACAGGGTGATCGCCGCCTTGGTATGGGCAAACCAATAGATTTCTGCCGCAGAAGTACAGGTGATCTCATCTCGCACCAGCACTCTGCTCCGCTGATCAAACAAAAGCATGCCGCGCTTGGCAGAAGCTGCCCCATAGCTGTCATAGGCATCCAGCATATCCACCACCGCGTAGCCACCGTCTTTTGCGCTTTCGTAGTCCACGATCTGGCATTTGGCGTCAGCTGCCTGACCGCCGCCTTCTCCCGGGTTGATGACCAGGGTGTTTTGTCCCTCTGCCCGCTTGCGGTAGCAATCCCATCGGTCACAGTCCTCCAGGTAGCCCTTGCTTGTAAATGTGCCTGTCAAAGCGTAGTTTTCCTTGCCAAGATCCTCAAACCAGCGTTCTCCCATGGCATCCAGCACAAAGGTGCCTACATCCATATCCGCATGGCTGGTGCTGTTATAGCCGGATTTTATGGCCGCATAGATCTCCGTACCGGTTCCGGCCTCACTTCTGAAGGATGCAATACTTTGATAATGGTCGCTGTAAAGCAGATAATCCAGCTGCTGTTCATAGGCATCCGTATCTGCCACCAGCTCCGGATCATACCACAATAGTGCCAAAAATTCATCATACAGAACCGTGGTGGTCTGCATTTGCCGTTGATATAAGGACAGCTCCGGCATGTTATAGCGACCTGCAAACCAGTGCAGCATGGCACCGGAGAACAACGAAGCATTGGCATCACCGAAATTAAAAGACGACACATTGCCGTTCATTGCCAGCATATACTGAACGCACTGCTGAACACCGTCCATATCCGAAAGGCCAAAATCCGTTCCCAGAACGCTGTCCAGGGTGGCAAACAACACCGTCATAAATCCTGCGCCCAGCAGATAATATTCCGGTCCTTCCGGATAAGCACCGGAGGGAGTCAATACCGCCAAAGCCTTCTGCACTCTGGTTACCGCATCCGAAAGATACTCACTGCAGTCCTGGGGATAGTCCTCATAAATCGCGCAGGCCGCAATGGAAACGCCTGCATGACACCAGGGATTCCAGTTGGTCAGCGAATTCATATAGGAACGGCTCACCTGAGAAGTCTTAATGGCATAGTTATACAGGGTCTGGGAAATGGTGGTGCGCTGTGCATCCGTCATATAATGATATAGCCAGTCATAGCCGATACCAACACCGTATGCCATCTGCGCCACATCCAAATAGTGTCCCGGATTCCATGTAGGAAACCCGCATACTGCCAGCATTTCTTCAACTGCGCGCTCTGCAAACCGTCTCTCCCCGCTGATCTGGTAAAGAAAGGCCATCCAGGTGATCCGGTAGCTGGCTGTTCTGGACGCATCCAAAATAGAATCTCCGTTTGCTCCGGTATATACACTGACATCTGCATCCAACTGAGAAACGCAATAATTGTATATCCGTTCATACCAGACCCGCATATAGGAATCTGTTTGGATCAAACTGCGTACCCGGGCAAAATCATCACTGTTTGCCAGGATTCGAGGGTGCTGACCTTCCGATCGAGCCAAAAACAGTTCGCTTATCTTCTCCTCTGTTGCACTGGGTACCGCAACGGTAGATTCCGCACCGTGAGCTTGGAATACGACCATTGGAAACATACCCAGAATCAATGCAACTGTCATAATAAAAGAAACACATCTTTTCATAATTCTGATTCCTTTCCCAGATTTCCTGCTTTAATCGTACAAAACCACCCACATATCAACAATAGACAATTCTGCAATTCTCTTAGACAATCCTTTATTTTTGCTTCAAAAGCTCCCAATCTGCCCAAAATAACGCAGTTTTAGTATCAATATCACAGTATACAAGGCGTTTTTCAAAACAATGCCCACAAACGCATTGTACAAGAATTTTCGTCCCCGACAGATTTCCCTAGGAAGTGACGCAGAAGATGTGTTATCTAATGGGTGTAATTGTTTTTTGTGCTTTCCCGAAAGAGGGATAGGGCAGGCAAGCCCTAGGGGTACGCCCCAACGCATACGTAGTTAAGATTGTACGTCAGCAGGGAATGTATGGCCACAGACGCCTGCGATTCTTCTCTGTTTGTTCTTGTTACGGCTTCCTATTTGCCTACGGGTTGCCGGGTGGCATGCTGGATATGCTGTTTTTATACAGCGATATCCGAGCATGTATGAATGACCGATGAAGTGGGGTTATTGCGCCCAATTCATCCAATGTGTTAAATGGATTATTAAGAGTTTTCTTGTACTTCGATGATGGGACGCCATTTTCGATCCTTGCAGATTCGCTGCGCCGCACATATGCTGCGGATGGCTACTGTTGTCGAATTCAAGAATACATAAAGACCCGACTTTTTCTCGACGGAAATTGCTGTTTCCGTCGAATGGGCTGGCGCAGCCAGCGTCAGCCTGGAAAGAGCCAAAAGTTAGAAGCGCTTGCGTTTTGCCCTTTGGGGCGAAATGCAAGCGTTTTTGCGTGCTAACGGATGGTCGTGCGTACACACGCACAGTAGGTTTCTTGCTTTAGGACTGCAGCAACAGTCCGCCCTCTGTAATGGCAGAACAGAGGTTCGCTCCACCGGATCTGACTGCCACAGATCGGCTCCTTGTTCCGGCAAACGCAATGCCGGTTCGGCAGCAGGAAGTCCCCACAATTCTCGATCCTCGCCGAAGGGATCAAAGGACACAGGCGATTTATCGCAGCCGAGTTTAGCGGCTTGTGTCCGCCGCCGTCGTTACGACAGGAAGAACCTTTCCCATGCGGCAGCATACTAACCGGGACAATTCTACAACAGAGACAGGCGTTAATAACCAACCTTATATGAACGCTGAACTCTCGATTCCGCAAGGCTTTTCCGAATTCACACAGTGAATGATTTCTATGGAAAGCAGGTGGAAACCACTGAATTTGCTACTGGGGGTACTATACACTTTTTACTTTCGGAGGATTATAAAACTATGAAATCTAACATCTACTTTACTTTAGAAAGCCAGCTAAATAAGCTGGCACGACACAATCGCCAGGGCAGTTTTCGTACCAAGGAGCGGTACTATTTTGCAATGAAGCGGTTTTGCCGATTCCTTGCAGAGGAATACCACCTGCAAAAGCTGTCCAATATCAGCGGCAAGCACCTGGTACATTATGTGCTGTGGATGCAGGAGGAAGGCCTTTCTGCCAGTACCATCAAAACGGACTTGGCGGCTATTCGCTTTTTCCACGACAAGATCAGTAACCCCAAATACACCTTGCCTGACAACAGCAAGCTGGGCGTGGAACTGGAACGGCGGCGGTTTGGGCAAACGGATCGTACCTGGAGCGTTTCAGAGTTTAATTGCATGGTAGGAAAGGCCTTAAACCGGGATGATTACCTGTTGGCATTCTATTTAGCACGCTATGCCGGGCTGCGAATCCATGAGTGTTTTCGTCTTGATACTGCCACGGCACGACAAGCCATCCGGGAAATGGCCATCACCATCAAAGGCAAGGGTGGCAAGATTCGTACTGTACCCATTAACGACCGGATCGCATTGGTCATGGAACAGTGCCTAAGGAATACACCGCCGGGAAGCAAGCTGCTGGTCCCGGACGATATGCCCACGGACAGAGCTATCAATCAGCTGCAACTATTTATTCTCAAACACAGACCGGCGGTGCAGGATCCGGACTCTGATCGCCCACTGACTTTCCACGGTCTGCGGCACACCTACGCCGCAGAGAAATACCAACAACTGATTGACAACGGCACCACAGATTTAGACGCCCATTTCACGGTATCCCAATTGCTGGGACATGAACGAGCCGATGTGACCAACATTTATCTGGCCTCTGTAAGAAAGGAAACGGGTGATTAGTATTATGAAAAACACCCCTCTCCCCTTTTACTTACATAACTTGCCCGATGTATTAACCGTTCCCCAGTTACAGATTGTCTTGCGCATTGGGAGAAAGGCCGCTTATGACTTGATCCACACCGGACAGATCAAACATCTGAAAATCGGCAGAAGCATCCGTATTCCGAAAAGATTTTTGCTGGAATATATGGAATCCGCATGCTATAATAAAAGCACAACAGACAGGCTGCCGGAAGAAACGGAGGTAACATATGACCGGTAGCTTACAAATCAAAAAAGGTAATTATTATGCCGTCTATCGGACAGAAACAGGAAACCAGAAATGGGTCCCGCTGAATCTGTCCGCAAACGGCCACAACAAAAGAAAGGCCCAGCAAAAACTTCGAGAAGTTCTTGCCGAGGCCGAAAAAAGACAGTCAGTTGTAACAAGCGATATTCTGTTTTTGGATTGGCTCAATCGCTGGATGGAACAAAAGAAACTCTTTGTTTCTGCAGGTACTTTCGAAGGGTATACCTATTATTGTGAAAAGCATATTATTCCTCACTTTAAGCCTTTGAAACTTACACTTTCAGATCTATCCGCGCAGCACCTTCAGACATACTATAACATCAAGTACAAGGAAGGACAATCCGCGACCACACTGCGTAAACACAATGCCATCATTCATGGTGCCTTGGAGGAAGCTTACAAAAAGGATATTATCCTTTCCAACCCTGCGAACAAGGTAACATTTCCCAAAAAGAAGAAGTTTCGCGGAACTGCTTACACCCTTCAGGAAGCCCAGGCATTACTTGCCGCTGTTGGGGATGATGATCCCATTCGACCGGCCATCGTTTTCGGGCTGTTTTACGGCATGCGCAGAAGTGAAGCCTTAGGCCTGCGATGGAGTGACATTGATTTTCGAGCCAATACGCTATTCATTCATCGTACCGTTACCAGGATGAAAACCGTCCATGATAACGACACCACCAAAAGCGAGACCAGCCGCAGAAGACTCCAGCTTGTGCCATGTACAATTCCCTATCTGAAAACGCTTCGCAGAACGCAGGCGCAAAACTGTGCCGACCTGGGACAGGATTTCTCCCCCGATAACCATATTTGCGTATGGCCGGACGGAAAACTGTTGGATCCAAACTATGTGTCACAGCATTTCAGAAAACTTTTGCACAAAAACAATTTGCCGCACATTCGTTTTCACGATCTGCGGCATACTGCAGGAAGTCTTCTTTTGGCAGATGGGGTTGACATCAAAACCATCCAGGAATTTCTGGGGCATAGCGATGCTTCCACCACCGCAAACATCTATTTGCACAGTGTGGTACATGGCGCATCTGTGACCGCTGTCTCATTGAATCGGATTATGGAATAACCGCTGTGTTAGAACTTTTGTTAGAACTCGGGGATTTTTTCGAAAACGGCAAAATCATTTTTGCCCGAAAAGTTAGAAAAAGCACCGAAATCTTACGATTTCGATGCTTTTCTTTGGTGCGCGAGGCGGGACTTGAACCCGCATGCCCGGAATGAGCACTAGAACCTGAATCTAGCGAGTCTACCAATTCCACCACTCGCGCATTTGTATTTAACTGTGCGCCTTTGCGCTTGAGTATATTAGCACACGGGCACGTATTTGTCAACTATTTTTTTAGGTTTTTTTAAAAATTTTTCCTCGCAAAAAATAGGAGGGCTACAACCAAACGGCAGTAGCCCTCACGGGTTTTATTTCTTACGGAAGGACATACAGTCAGTACACTGGTCCATGGAAGGATTTGCCTCATGAGTGCCTACCATGATCTTATCCAGAGAGCAGTAGTTGGAGCTGGTGCAGTGGTGAGCGCACTGAGAAACGGTACACTCGATACTCTTGTTAGCATTACAGTTCATTGTATTTTCCTCCTTTTTATTGGGATATGTTCAGTATGCCCATTCCGGAGCATTGTATGCGAAAATCAAATTTGCATTTTTGCGGGTATAATGATACAATAAATAAAATTATGAAAAGGGGTATGGATATGCTTTCCAAGGAACTTTGTGAAAAAGTTTTGGAGGTTGCGGCCTCCACCGGTGCGGACTATGCAGAAATTTATGCCAACCGCACTGTCCATCATACCATCCACATGATCGCATCTAAGGTCGACGCCGTAAAGGACTCCGTCATTGCCGGTGTGGGCATCCGGGTTTTTAAGGGTCTGCGCAGCGTGAACACCTCCACGGTGGATACTTCCGAAGCAGGCCTCATCCGGTGTGCCCAGCAGGCAGCAGAGGCTTTGGGTCAAGGCACTGCCCAGATCGACATTCACCTGACCCCCATGACCATCCGGGATATCCATCCGGTACGGCAGATCCCGGCACAGATGGCCAATGCGGAGAAGGTCGCTGTGTTAAAAGAGGCTTATTTTGCGGCCAAGGAACACGATTCTGCCATCACGCAGGTCACCGGCACCCTTGTGGATGTGGATCATAATATTCTGGTGGCCAATTCTGAGGGAGTATACGCCCAGGATCGCCAGATTCGTACACGCATGGCTATCTCTGCGGTGGCAGAAATGGGCGGTGAGACCCAGACCGGATCTCATGCCCCCGGCAGCCGTAAGGGTATGGAAATGTTTGAGGAAATCCAGCCTGCCAGCATTGGCATCCATGCCGCCAAGCAAGCTGTGGTCATGGCCGGTGCAGGATACTGTCCTGCCGGTGTAATGCCCGTAGCCATTGACAACGGCTTTGGCGGTGTGATTTTCCACGAAGCCTGCGGACACTCCCTGGAGTCTTCTTCTGTGGCGTTCGGTCGTTCCCAGTTTGCTGACAAGCTGGGTCAGCAAATTGCATCCAGCAAGGTTACCGCCATTGATGACGGCACGATCCCCAACGCATGGGGTTCTATTAACATAGACGACGAAGGCACACCCGGCCGCAGGAACGTTCTCATTGAAAACGGTGTGCTCAAGGGCTATATGATCGACAAAATGGGCGGTCGCCGCATGGGCATGGCAGCCACCGGCAACTGCCGTCGACAGGAATACAGCTTTGCGCCCACCTCTCGTATGACCAACACCTATATTGCCGCCGGCACGGACAGCCGTGAGGATATTATCAGCTCTATGGAATACGGTCTGTATGCCAAGCAGATGGGCGGCGGTTCTGTGAATCCTGTTACAGGTCAGTTTAACTTTGCGGTCACCGAGGGTTATATGGTTCGCAACGGCAAAATCTGTGAACCTGTCCGTGGCGCAAGTCTGGTGGGCAAGGGTTCTGATGTGCTGATGGATATTGACATGGTCAGCTCTGATCTGGCAATGGGTCAGGGTATGTGCGGTTCTTCCAGCGGCTCGATCCCCACCAATGTGGGTCAGCCCATGATCCGTGTATCCAGCATTACCGTTGGCGGACGATAAATTGTGAGTTAGGAGTAGCGCACATGGAATATCTGGCTTTTAAAGATTTAGTGATTGCCAAGGCCCAGGAAATGGGGCTTGCAGAATATGAGATTTATTATCAAAGCAACAGCGGCATTATGGCCAATGCCTTTGGCCATGAAATCGACCAATTTTCCGCCAATAGCGACGGCGGTGTTTGCTTTCGTTGCATCGTAAAGGGCAAAATGGGTTATGCCTCCACCGAGGAACTCAGCCCGGAGCAGGCCGCCTCCATTGTGGAAAAGGCCATGGACAACGCTTCTGTTCTGGAAGCAGAAGAACCGGTGTTTCTGGTGTCCGGTGGTCAGGCCTACACGCCCATCCAACGAGAGAACCCCTCCATTCCCCTAGCCCAGGACCTGGTACAACGAGTGCTGCAGGTACAAGGCATGCTCTATGCCACCGATCCGGCCGTCACAGAGGGTAGTATTACCCGTGGCATTGGACTCCAGGGCCGCATTGCCATTTGCAATTCCAAGGGTCTGGATCTGGACCGGGAGTATACCACGAATGCCATAATGGTGGGCGCAGTTGTCACCGATGGCACAGACAAAGCCAACGATTATCAGCTGGAAATCGGCGACATTGCGCAAATTGATGCCCAGGCATTGACCCGGAAAGCCACTGGGATCGCTCTGAGTAAATTAGGCGGCGAGCCTGCCCCCACAGGTGTATACCCGGTGGTATTCGATCCGGAAGCCATGAGTGATCTGTTGGACACCTTTAGCGGCATCTTTGATGGCGAGGCCGCCCAGAAGGGTCTGTCCAAGCTGAAGGGACAGGAAGGCAATACCATCGCTTCAGATGTGGTCACGGTGATCGACGATCCCTTCCACCCGGAAAACCCCATGTCTATGTCCTTTGATGCAGAAGGCTCTCCCACCTATCGGAAGAATGTCGTCGAAAAGGGCGTGTTAAAGACCCTGCTGCACAATTTGCAATCTGCCAACATGGCAGGTGTAGCTACCACCGGCAATGCATACAAAGGAAAGTACGATTCTCCCGTGGGCATTAACCCCTTCACCATGCACATTGCCCCCGGTGAATGGACCGAGGAGCAGCTTTTGGAAAAGGCCGGCAACGGTGTGTATATCCGCAGCCTTAGCGGTCTGCACGCAGGCGCAAATGCCATCACCGGTGACTTCTCTTTGCAGAGTGAGGGCTATATGATCGAAAACGGTCAAAAGACCACCCATGTGAACGGCTTCACGGTGGCCGGCAACTTCTATGACCTGCTGAAGAATATCACCGCAGTGGCCAATAATTTGACAATTCCCTCCCCCACAGGCATCACCACATACGGTAGTCCCAGCGTTTTAGTGGAGAATTTGTCTGTTGCTGGCAAATAAATTACAAAAAATTTCAAAAAAGGTATTGATTTTCTTGACTCATTGCGTTATAATTGGAGGACGCATGAGCAAAAACACAGAACAGGAGGTGTGACCATGCCCAACATTAAGTCCTCTAAGAAGGATGTTATCTCTTCCAAGATCGCTTACGAGAAGAACAAGGCCGAGAAGTCTGCTCTGAAGACTGCTGTGAAGAAGTTCGAGGCTGCCCTGGTTGAGGGTAACCGCGCTGCTGCTGAGGCTGCCCACAAGGAAGCTGTTGTCAAGGTTGACAAGGCTGTGAACAAGGGCCTGCTGCATAAGAACACTGCTGCCCGCAAGAAGAGCAGCATGACTCTGCAGCTGAACAAGCTGGCTTAATTTCTCTGAAAATATCGCCTTCCGTCACACGGAAGGCGTTTTTTCATAGGCTTACCATGCCAAAGTTATCCTTTACAGCTTTGCGCTTTTGGAGTAAACTATGAATAAGAAAGGAGGCACGATCATGTTTCAGGATGCACAGGAAGAATTGGAGAGACTGGAAGATGCCCTTCTGGAAGAAGAGGAATACGAAGATATTTCCGCCTATAACAATGACCCGGCAGATATCGACCTGGATGACCTGTCCCAGCAGCTTCTGCAGCCCCAACCAAAGTCCTACACAGGTTTTGCCACCTTTATGGTAATCATCACCCTGGTGATTGTGATTCTGGTGACCCTATGGGTCTTGCGCAGAATGGGGGTATTGTGATGACACCCATTGGACGCTTCGCCCCTACCCCCTCCGGACGGATGCATTTGGGTAATGTATTTGCCGCCATGATCGCTTGGCTGTCCATCCGCAGTCAAAAAGGTCAGATGATCCTGCGCATGGAGGATCTGGACACCCAGCGCACCAAGCCGGAGTATGCCCAGACCTTGCGTGAGGATCTGAACTGGCTGGGCTTGGATTGGGATCTGGAAACCCAACCCCAAAGCCAGCGCACAGCGGTCTATGACCACTATTTTTCTCAATTAAAGGCGCAGGGATTGCTCTATCCTTGTTACTGCACAAGAGCACAACTCCATAGTCTGGATGCGCCCCACGCTTCCGATGGCACTTACATTTACCCCGGCACTTGTCGGGAGCTTGTCACACCCCCGGAAGGACGCACCCCCTCCTGGCGGCTTCGTGTGCCGGAGGGAATCTGGCAGGTGGAGGATCTGTTACAGGGTACATATACGGAAAATCTGGCGACCCATTGTGGCGACTTTGTACTGCGTCGGTCTGACAATATGTATGTATATCAACTGGCAGTCACCGTCGATGATGGTGAGGCCGGCGTTACCGAGGTGGTACGAGGTCTGGATCTGTTAAGCTCCGCACCCCGGCAAATGTACCTGCAAACCCTTTTGGGATTTTCCCATCCCCGGTATGGCCATGTTCCCCTTCTGCTTGCCCCGGACGGACGACGACTCAGCAAGCGAGATCGGGATATGGATCTTGGATATTTACAAACCCAGTACACCCCGGAGGCACTACTGGGTATACTTGCCCATGCCGCCGGATTGACAGCCACCCCCTCCCCCATCTCTCTACAGGAACTGATCGGAGCGTTTTCCTGGGAGAAGCTTCACAAGGATTCCATTGTACTCTCTCTGGAGTAAGAATATCCTTCCGTCACGCAAGGACACACACGATTCCGGTTACCCTTACATTTTAACTTTTTACACTTTGGATGTAACATTTTGCATTATTTTCAGCTTTCTGTGAAAAACAGCTGGGATTTTAGTTGCAAAAAGTTTGATTTGATGTATAATAAATTTATGTCATACTAAAGGAGGCATTTTTTATGAATAAGAAACCGGTACTGGTAGTCATGGCCGCTGGCATGGGCAGCCGTTACGGCGGTCTGAAGCAGATCGATCCCGTAGGCAGCTGCGGCGAAGCCATTCTGGACTACTCTTTGTTCGATGCACATGAAGCAGGTTTTGAAACCGCTGTTATCATTATTAAGGAAGCCATTAAGAAGGATTTCATGGATACCGTAGGCAAGCGTCTGGAAGCCTGCCCCATGGAGATCCGTTATGCTTACCAGGAGTTGGACAAGATCCCTGAGGGCTTTACTGTTCCTGCTGAGCGCACCAAGCCCTGGGGCACCAGCCACGCAGTATTCTGCGCCCTGGATGCCATTGACGGCGCACCCTTTGCCGTCATCAATGCAGACGATTACTATGGCAAATCCGCATTCAAGGTAATTTACGAGTTCCTGGCCAACAATCAGGACACCGACAAGTACAACTACTGCATGGTAGGCTATGAGCTGGGCAAAACCGTTACTGAGAATGGCTCTGTGGCTCGTGGCATCTGCCAGACCGACGAGAATAACTATCTGGTCAATGTGGTGGAGCGCACCAAGATCGAGCAGTACGAGGGCGGCATCCACTTTACCGAGGACGATGGCGCTACCTGGACAGACGTAGCTGCTGAAACTCCCGTTTCCATGAATATGTGGGGCTTCACTCCCAGCTTCCTCAACGAGATCGGCGCTACCTTCCCCCAGTTCCTGCAGGTAGACGTCCCTAAGAATCCTGCCAAGGCAGAGTTCTTCCTGCCTCGCACCGTCAGCGAACTGCTGGAAGCCAACAAGGCTACCGTTAAGGTTCTGCGCTCTGCAGATAAGTGGTACGGTGTGACCTATGCCGCAGATAAGCCTGTGGTCGTAGCTGCGCTGAAGGAAATGGCCGAACAGGGTCTGTACCCCGACGGTCTGTGGAAATAAGAACTTACCCTCCCGGAGAAATCCGGGAGGATTTTTTATGCCATTTCGTATTAACTTCGGGCAATAATCGTTTATACCGAAGCAGAAACGTTACCGGGCGGGTTAGGGAAATAAGGACGATTGCCCGGGGTAAATGCGTAATGGGATAAAACGCCCTTGCGTTTTAAATTGAAATTTATAAAAAAATCTTTCTTTTTTGCAAATTATGTGTATAATGGTAAGTGATGAATTTTGACCTTTAGGGAGGTTTATAACATAATGGAAAAATTGATTCTGGATGCGAAAACCGTAGAAGCTGTGAATGCCGGCTTTGCCAATACTTTTGGCAGCAACCCGGAGCGTTATTTCTCTGCGCCCGGTCGTACGGAGATCGGTGGTAACCACACCGACCATCAGCGTGGTCGTGTTCTGGCTGCCGCTGTGAATCTGGAGGCTGTGGCCGCTGTTCGTGCCAACGGCACCGACCAGATCCGCATTCTGTCTGAGGGTTATCCCATGTGCCAGGTCAGCCTGGCAGATTTAGAGCCTAACACCGCAGAATACAACACCACCCCTGCGCTGATCCGTGGTGTAGCCGCTCGCTTCGCCCAGATGGGTTGCAAGGTAGAAGGCTTTGATGCCTATGTAACTTCCACCGTTCTGCCCGGTTCCGGTTTGAGTTCCTCCGCCGCTTACGAGGTGCTCATTGGTACCATCATCAACCATATGTTCTTTGATGGCAAGGTCAGCCAGCCCGAGATCGCCATGATCGGTCAGTACGCAGAGAACGTATTTTTCGGCAAGCCCTGCGGTCTGATGGACCAGATGGCTTCCGCTGTGGGTAACATGGTGACCATTGATTTCTTTGATAAGGAAAATCCTGTGATCGAGTCTGTTGACTTTGATTTTGCCGCCTGCGGTCATGCCCTGTGTATCATCGACAGCCGTGCCAGCCACGCTGACCTAACCGACGAGTATGCCGCTATCACCATCGAACTGAAGAACATCTGCAGTTTCTTCGGCAAGGACGTTCTGACCCAGATCGACGAGGCAGAATTTATTGCCAATATGGCTGCCCTTCGTGAGAAGTTCGGTGATCGTGCTGTTCTGCGTGCTTATCATTTCTACAAGGAAAATGCCCGTGTTCCCCAGCAGGTTGCCGCACTCCGTGAGGGCAACTTCGACAAGTTCCTGGGTCTGGTTAAGCAGAGTGGCTACTCCTCCTGGATGTACCTGCAAAATGTCATTCCTGCAGGCTACACCACCCATCAGGATGTGGCTCTGTCCCTGGCTCTGTGTGAGAATTACTTAAATGGTCGTGGCGCTTACCGTGTCCACGGTGGCGGCTTCGCCGGTACTGTCCAGGCATTTGTACCTGTGGACATTCTGGAGACCTTCCGTGCCGGTATTGATGCGGTTCTGGGTGAAGGCGCATGCCATGTGCTGTCTATCCGTCCTCACGGCGGCGTAGAGGCTTACGCATAAACTGAAAACTGAAAACTGAAAGTTGAAAACGGCAATATTAGCACCGGAAACTAATTCCTTACATCTGCAAGATTGGTACATTCGTTTTCAGTTTTGCGTTTTCCATTTTCAGTTTTATCATGACTCTGGAAAATATTTCCCTGTACTGATGAGGAGAGTAATAAATGAAAATCGAAACTTATATCGATTCCCTGGTGTCTTATGCCATGAACAAGGGTCTGGCTATGCCCGAGGATCACATGGTACTGACTAACCGCATTTTGGAGATCATGGGCATGGACGCCTATGAACCCTGTGACGAGCCCCAGATCGAGGATCTGGAGGAAATTCTGAAGAATCTTCTGGACTATGCCTGCCAGACCGGTGTGTGCGAGGATAACATTGTCTCTCGTGACCTGTTTGATACCAAGCTCATGGGTGCGCTGACTCCCATGCCCCGTGAGGTCATTGCCATCTTCAATACCTTGTACGAGCAGAGCCCGGAAGCTGCCACCGATTGGTACTATCAGTTCAGCTGCGATACCGACTATATTCGTCGTTACCGCATTGCAAAGGATATGCGCTGGAAGTATGACAGCAACTACGGTCAGATCGACATTACCATCAACCTGTCCAAGCCCGAGAAAGATCCCAAGGCCATCGCTGCCGCCAAGAATGCGCCCCAGTCCAGCTATCCCAAGTGCCAGCTGTGTACCGAAAATGAGGGCTATGCCGGCCGCATGAACCATCCTGCCCGTCAAAACCATCGAATCATCCCCATTACTGTGGCGGATTCTCCCTGGTGTCTGCAGTACTCTCCCTATGTGTACTACAACGAGCATTGTATCGTATTTAACTCCCAGCACATCCCCATGAAGATTGACCGTTCCGCCTTTAAGAAGCTGTTGGACTTCGTGACCCTGTTCCCCCACTATTTCGTAGGCTCTAACGCAGACCTGCCCATCGTCGGCGGTTCTATTCTGAGCCACGAGCATTTCCAGGGCGGTCATTACACCTTCGCCATGGAAACTGCCCCCGTAGAAAAGGCCATCGCCTTCAACGGCTATGAGGATATCACCGCAGGCATCGTAAAATGGCCCATGAGCGTGATCCGTCTCCGTGGCGCAGATCCCGACCGTCTGGTAGATCTGGCTGACAAGATTCTGATCGCTTGGCGTGGCTACACCGACGAGGCCGCATTGATTCTGGCTGAGACCGACGGTGAGCCCCACAACACCATCACCCCCATTGCCCGTCGTCGTGGTGAGGACTACGAACTGGATCTGGTGCTGCGTAACAATCTGACCACCGAGGAACATCCTCTGGGTGTGTATCATCCCCACGCAGATAAGCATAACATCAAGAAGGAAAACATTGGTCTGATCGAGGTTATGGGTCTTGCTGTTCTGCCCAGCCGTCTGAAGAAGGAACTGTACGATCTGGCAGATGCCATCGTAGCCAATGCGCCCCTCACCGGTGAGCTGGAAAAGCATATTACCTGGGTAGATGGCATCAAGAGCCGTCGTGCATTCACCAAGGACAACGCATTGGATATCCTGTTGGAGGAGACCGGCAAGGTATTCGCCGCTGTTCTGGAGGATGCCGGTGTGTATAAGTGCAACGACGAAGGCCGTGCCGCATTCTTGCGCTTTGTAGATTTTGTAAACGCTTAAAATCGCCCCGCAGGGCATATCAAGTGCAAAGCACATATCGAAGGCGCAGCCTATATGGAAAATCCCCTAAGGGATTTATATCGATGATTTATCCCCCATGGGGGCTTGCGAAACAGCCAAATATATTGTAAAATAGCGAAAAAGAAAAGGAGGGCTTGCAATGGCAGACCACCACGAACATGATCATGCCTATATGCATGCCCACGGACTTTCCCACTCCCACGGACATGTGCATGAAAATCAGAAAGCGGTCATTAACCGTCTGGCCCGTGCCATGGGACATTTGGAAAAGGTCAAACGAATGGTTGAGGAAGGCTACGATTGCTCCGAGGTCTTGGTGCAATTAGCCGCTGTCCGTTCCGCCTTGGACAATACCGGCAAGGTGATTCTCAAGGATCATATCCACCATTGCATGGTGGATGCAGTAGCCGCCGGTGACCAGGAAGCCATCAGCGACCTGTGCCAAGCAATTGACAAATTTATGAAATGAAAACTGGTGCTGTCGGTAAGACAGCACCAGTTTTGTTTACTTATTGATTCTTTGCTGGTTTTCCTTCTTCTTGCGAATCCGAATGATCCAGTATGTGATCAATGCGCCCAAGACGATTATTCCCCAATAAGGCATATAAACGATCCAGAAAATCACCAGTTCCTTGACCAGTGTCCACACACCATTCAGGCTTCTGACAAAACCGTTGCCGATTCGTTCGAAAAAGCCCTCGGTTTTGGGTTCTTCTACTACGGTGTAGGTCTCCACCTCTGTGACATCCAGATAGATGGTACTGTAATTGACCTGATTGTCATAAACCTTCAGGATGGACTGTACCTGTTCCAGTTCTGTGCGAACATCTGTCAGCTTGGACTCAATTGTCAGCAGGTCGTTCATATTCTCTGCCAGGGACAACAATTCCAAAAGCCGTGTTTCCTCGGTCTGCAAGGCCTTGACGCGGCTTTCCGTTGCCACATAATCCAAGGTCACATCATCGGTGGTTTCCCGGAGAGATGTGATATTGGAAACCTCATGGACCTGATCCACAAACTGATCCAGGTTTTCTGCCGGGATACGAATGGTCAAATCACCATAACGGGTCTTGGTATTACGGGAACTGCCGTTATAGATCTCACGGCTTTCCACATAACCGCCCAGTTGGGCGATCCGCTGCTCCACCTGACTGAGCAGAGAATCCAGATCCTCGGTCTCCGCATCCATATAGACCTTACGGATCAGCTTCTGATTGACAGGTGTTTGGGTTTGGCTGCTCTCTTCTGTCTTAGAAAGTCCCTTCTCAGGGACGCTGTTCATGCTGTCAGACTCCACATCCATGCTAACACGATCGGATTTCGATTCCGTGTTTGCACCACAGGCAGCCAGGACAGAAATCAAAAGCATCACCACGAGAAACAGCGCAAAAATTCTTCTGATTTGCATAAGAAATCCTCCCTTATTTTTGGATTCTAAGGTCAGTATAGCACAACACTCTCTAAAATGCAAGACGCTGCCCCAACCCACTGGGACAGCGTCGTTTTTTATTTGGTTGCTTTCCGCTCTTCCTTGGTCTTGCAGAACTTTTCCAACTGGGGAACAAACATCAAGCAGATCAGCGCAGCGGTGAAGCCGCCATTATACAGGCAGAAGCCGCCGTGCATATCCGGCACAGAGGTGACCAGCAGATAATGCAGGCCGCCTGCCAGTGCACCGTATGCCCAACCGTACTTGCCGGAAATGGGGCTCAAGCCGTTGGCATAGCACAAACCGATCACAATGGCCTGTGCGTTGATAGTCAGCGCAAAGGTCTCGCCCACAAACAGCCACTCACACAGCAGGCTTGTCACCAGATAGCCCAGCATAATGGGCCATACATTGCCCGGGTGAGAGCCGGAGTTACAGGTACACAGCATACAGAAGATGATGCCGAAGGTAACACCGTTGAAGCTGGCACCGATCAGATTGTAGTACAGCACAATGAACAGACCAAACACGCCCACATTCATCAAGAAGGGGGCATTGCCATAGGCAGAAGAGAAGCTGACACCCTTACCGGGATCTTTCAGCACCTTCAGATAATCTGCCGGACGGCAGCCCATGAACCATGCCACCGCCACGCAAATACCAAACAGCACAATGCAGAAAATATTCACAATGGGCCAGGAGGCCACCTCCAGGGTTTCTGCGCCGGGAGCGGCAGGCAATGTGCCGCCCAGCACCTTATACAGCACAGCACGCAGGAAAAATGCGGTCATACCGATGGGCAAAGCTGCGGAATAATGGTCATAGCCCTTATGTACCGCAGGAGAGTGTGCCAGGCCTGCAGGCAGGAAGAAGCCGATGATCAGACCCACAAACAATGCAATCAGAATACCGCTGAAGCTAAAGCCCACAGCCTCTGCATTGGGCCAGCGCAGCAGCAGATCGGAGATCAAAGGCGCAATGCCGGTGGAGAACATCATGGCATTGATCATAGCACCGGGTTTTTCCTTCTTCACCAGGCAGTACAGCAGCACACCGGCAAAGGTAGGCAGGATGTTCAGAGGGTTAATACCCCAAGAACCAAAGCCGATGGTCAGAATCACAGCCAGGGTGGTCACATTATTGGCCTTCGCACCGGGCAGGAAGCACAAAGCAGTGCAGATCAGACCCACCAAACCCATGTTCAGGAAGGTGGCACTATAGCCGCCCAGGGCAAAATAATTAGTAGTGACCTTGCAAGTGCTGGTCAAGATCTTGCCAAAACCGGAGATCAAATCACCGGGCAGGAAGAAGGAAACCAGCAAAAACGCAAAAGAAATAAAAGCGAAAAACAGCTTCAGAAAGCTACTTTCATCTAAATTATTTAACTTTTTCATACAAAAACCTCACACAAAAGCAAGGACTTGTGGAACGCTGAGGACAGCGTTCCCTACAAATCATTTTGCATTTTGCATTCTGCATTCTGCATTTTTTAGGCCTTCTCAGCAGCCTCAATAACGTGCTTCATCAGCACAGTGGTGGTAACTGCACCAACACCGCCGGGAACGGGAGTAATGGCCTCAACGATGGGCTCAACTTCCTCGTACACAGCGTCACCGGACATGCCGCCCTTACCCTTGGAGGTGATCTTCTCGGGGTTCCAGTTCATGGAAACGTCGATCACGATCTGACCGGGACGGACATATTCCTTGGTCAAGCTGCCCAGAACACCGGCAGCGGAGATGATGATGTCAGCCTCGCGGCAGACAGCAGCAGTATCCACGGTCTTGGTGTGGCAAACGGTAACAGTAGCATTCTTGCCGATGAGCATCATAGCAGCAGGCTTACCCACAACCAGGCTACGGCCGATCACAACAGCAGACTTACCCTTGCAATCAATGCCATAGTAGTCCAGGATCTCCATGCAAGCAGAAGGCGTACAGGGAGCGTAACCCAGATCGCTGCGACCCTGGTACACACCGGCGCTGGACAGATCGGTCAAGCAGTCCATATCCTTCTTGGGATCCAGACGGTTGCAGATCTCCTGCTGGTACTCACGCAGGTGCTTGGGGAAGGGCTGGAACATCAGAACACCGTGAACGGTGTTGTCAGCGTTGACCTGGTCAACAGTAGCCAGCACATCCTCACGGGATGCGTCCTCGGGCAGCTCGAACACCTTAACTTCGATGCCCACATCTGCGCCCTTCTTGATTGCGCCCTTCTCATAGGACAGGTCGTCGGGTCTTGCGCCAACACGGATAATGCCCAGGCAGGGGTTTACGCCCTTGGCCTTCAGAGCATCGCTACGGCTCAGCAGGTTTGCTACCAGAGCCTCGTTTACTTCTTTACCTAACAGCTGTTTTGCCATTGTTATTTCCTCCAAATTCTATTTTTGTTCTAATGGCTCCCCTGTAGGGGAGCTGTCAGCATAGCTGACTGAGGGGTTTGCAGATCTAACATTCTATGTTAACTGAAGATTGTACACCACATTGTTCCATGGCTATTAAAATCCCCTGACACACGCCCTCAAAATTCCGGTTAACTTTCCCATTATCAATTCGTAATACCCGAATGCCAAGAGAGTGAAAATAGGCTGTTCTCGCTTGGTCATATGCAACCGCTTCCGGATCAAAATGCTGTGATCCATCAATCTCTATAATCAGCTTTGCATCATAGCAGAAGAAATCTGCTATGTAGCTGCCTATCAATTCCTGTCGACGAAATCTGGGCTTACAATAACGAAGAAAGTCATACCATAAATGTCTTTCCTGGGGTGTCATATCCCGTCGTAATTGACGGGCATTCGCAAGATTTTTACCGTTACGAGGATATTTCATCTGCACACCCCTCCGTCACGGCTATGCCGTGCCACCTCCCCTGCAGGGGAGGCTTTTTTCTCTTTATCTTACACGCCGAAGCCGGCCTTTACAGTATTAAAGATCTCGTCAGCCATTGCACCATACTTATCCAGCATGCCCAGTGCCTTGGCATTCATTTCCTCAGCAACCTGACGGTTCTTCAGAGTCTTGGTGTTGATGAACACATTCAAAGATGCAGCCTGCAGAGCGCCCTTGCAGCACACTGCGCCACAGCCGGCATCGGAAACAGCCAGACGGCTGCCCTTAGCGGCAAATACAGAAATGTACTCAATTGCCTGGCAGCACAGCTCCATGATCTTCATGGGAGTGGAACAAGCGATGATGGTAGCCTCTTCCATGACAGCGTCACGGTTGGGGTCATCCTTGGGGATGCCATAGGCCTTAGCCAGGGGCAGGAAGTTGATCTCGTCAGCTTCCACCTGGTTCAGAAGCTCGGTCTGCAGAGCACCGCACTTAGCCTTCAGATCAATGATCTCAGCCTCTACCTCAGCGTACTTCTTCTTGCCCACGGTCAAAGAACCGACCATGTTGCCCAGAGCAGTACCGATTGCGCCAACCAGAGCAGCAGCGCCACCGCCGCCGGGAGCGGGTGCATCAGATGCCAGAACTTCCACAAACTTGCGGCAGGATTCCATTGTCATATCCATAATAAAAATTCTCCTTCGTCAAATTTTTAATTGACAGTGGACAATTGACAGTGGACAATTCACCAAAATTGTCAACTTTCAACTGTCAACTGTCAACTATATAAATGCTCCAAAAGCAGAGGCGGCGAACCGCCTCTGCTCTTTAGTTCGGTCGAAATATGCAGTACCTTACGGTTGCATACCTTCAAGGCTGATTCTGACAAATTTTTATCAAATGGATAGCGAGAGATTTTTTTGCAGACCAAACAACAAAATCCGCAGGAATACTTTGTGTATTTCAAGGGTTTTGTTGTGCCGGGATGCGAGAAAAGATCCGCTACTCCAATGATCAAAATTTTCAGAAGTTGCCTTCCATATTAGAACAGGCCAGAAACCTTACCGGTCTCGGTGTCCACGTCGATACGACGGTATGCGGGGTCAGCAGCAGTACCGGGCATCATGGAGATAGTACCAGCCATGGGGCACAGGAACTTAGCGCCGCCGTACTCCAGAATATCACGGATAGTCAGCTTCCAGCCGGTGGGCACACCCTTCTTGGTGGGATCATCGGACAGGGACAGGTGAGTCTTAACCATCATGGTGCAGTAGTCAGCATACTTAGGATCGGACTCGAAGCGCTCAGCCTTCTCAGTAGCCAGAGGCAGCCAAACAACACCGTCAGCACCGTAGACTTCCTTAGCGATCAGCTCAACGCGCTGACGCAGAGGCATATCCAGATCGTACAGGAACTTGATCTCGTTCTTGTCCTCACAAGCCTCAACAACGACCTGAGCCAGCTCAGCTGCGCCCTCGCCGCCGTAACGCCAGTGGTTGGACTCAGCGCAACGAACGCCCTTCTCAGCACACAGCTTCTTCAGCAGAGCAACTTCTGC